>JBIOEK010000055.1:0-12058 GCA_044445925.1 Hyphomicrobiales bacterium | reverse complement strand
GTGATATTGAGGCCCGGCTCAAGGCCCTGAAGGTCCCCGAAGGGATGCGGGTGGAGCTGAAAGGTGAGTACGCCCGCATGAACGAGTCGTTCCGCAGCCTCAGCTTCGGCCTGGTGATGGCGGCAGGCTCGGTGATCACGCTGGGGCTTGCGGCGAACTGGCTCGCCGCCGCGCTCCTCGCCTTCACCATCTTCTTCTATATCGTCGTCTATTCGATGTGGCTGAAGCGCTCGACGCCCCAGAACATCGTGATCGGGGGAGCGGCAGGCGCCTTGCCGCCGATGATCGGCTACGCCGCCGCGGCAGGTTGGGTGACGCTCGAGCCGGCGATCCTGTTCGCCATCATCTTCCTGTGGACGCCGCCGCATAGCTGGGCGCTCGCCCTGTTCCGCTGCGACGACTATGCGCGCGCCAAGGTGCCGATGCTGCCGGTCGCCGCCGGCCGCGAGGCGACGTGCAGGCAGATCCTCGCCTACACGCTCCTGCTCGTGCCGGTCGGGCTGTTGCCGGCGATCCTCGGCTTTGCCGGCCCGGCCTATGGGCTCGCGGCGCTGCTCACGGGCGGCGGCATGATCCACCTCGCCTCGAGGCTCTATCTGCAGCGCGACGAGAAGGCGGCCGACGGGGTCGCCAAGAAGCTCTTCGGCTTCTCCATCCTCTACCTCACCATCCTGTTCGGCGTGCTGCTCGCCGAGCGGGTCGTGGCGCTCATCCCGTCGCAGGCCGCGCCCTGATGCGCGAGGTCAAGAACGGCGTGATCTTGAGCGAGGAGGAGAAGCGCCGTCGCCGCCAGCGCTCGCGCGCCCTCGCCCTCGTGCTGGGAGCGCTGGTGCTGCTGTTCTACGCCATCACCATCGTCAAGCACAGCCCGCTGCATTCGTGAGCCACATGAACGACGCGCGCCCTCCGATGTCGACCGGGACGCCTCGACGCGGCTCGCGGCGCACCGCCATCGTCGCTTGCGCCGCCGCCGCCATCATGCTCGGCCTCTCCTTCGCGGCCGTACCGGCCTATCGGCTGTTCTGCAAGACGACCGGATTTGCCGGCACGCCGCTGGTCGCCACCGAGGCGCCGACCCATAGCCTCGGCCAGATGATCGTGGTGCGATTCGACGCCAATGTGGCACCGGGCCTTCTCTGGAGCTTCGGGCCCGAGGCGCCTTTCGTGCATCTGCGCCTCGGCGAGACCAGGACCGTCGAGTTCCGCGTCACCAACGACAGCGACCAGAAGGCCTCCGGGGTCGCCGCCTTCAATGTCCAGCCCGACCTCGCGGGCCAGTATTTCAACAAGCTCAGCTGCTTCTGCTTCGACGAAACGGTGCTGAAGCCGCATGAGACCAAGCAGCTGCCGGTGGTGTTCTTCGTCGATCCGGCGCTTGCCAAGGACAGGGACATCCGCTCCTTGAGCAGCATCACCTTGTCCTACACCTTCTTTGCCTCCAAGACGGGCAAATCGCAGGCCGCGACCACGGCGGCGACGCGCCTCGACTAGCAGCGGCCAAGAGAGTTCGGGACGTAAACAGACTTCGAGAGACTTGAAGAGCCTACGGGAAAGACGAGAGAGAGCCATGGCCGACGCCCACGCCAAGCACCACGACTACCACCTCGTCGATCCGAGCCCCTGGCCGGTGGTCGGCGCGATCTCGGCCTTCCTCGGTGCCGTCGGCGCCATCTCGTGCATGAAGAGCCTCACGTTGGGGGGCATGCATCTTGGCCCCTATATCGCCGGCGCGGGCGTGATCGGCATCCTCTACACCATGATCGCCTGGTGGACGGACGTGATCCACGAGGCGCAGGACCAGCATCTGCACACGCGCGTCGTGCAGCTGCATCATCGCTACGGCATGATGATGTTCATCGCCTCCGAGGTGATGTTCTTCGTCGCCTGGTTCTGGGCCTTCTTCGATGCCAGCGTCTTCACCGCCGATAAGATCGAGTATGCGCGCGAAGCCTTCACCGGCGGCGTGTGGCCGCCGAAAGGCATCGAACCCTTCGACCCCTGGCATCTGCCGCTGCTCAACACGCTGATCCTGCTGACCTCCGGCACCACCGTGACCTGGGCGCATCACGCGCTTCTCAACAACGACCGCGCCGGCCTCAAGGCCGGGCTGTGGCTGACGATCCTGCTCGGCGTGACCTTCACCTCCGTCCAGGCCTATGAGTACAGCCACGCCGAATTCGCCTTCAAGGGCAGCATCTACGGCGCCACCTTCTTCATGGCGACCGGCTTCCACGGCTTCCATGTGCTGATCGGCACGGTTTTCCTGATCGTCTGCCTGCTGCGCGCCTATCGCGGGGATTTCACGCCCAAGCAGCATCTCGGCTTCGAGTTCGCCGCCTGGTACTGGCATTTCGTCGACGTGGTGTGGCTGTTCCTGTTCGCCGCCATCTATGTCTGGGGAACTGGCGGCGGCGCCGCGGTGCATGGGGGATAGCTGGCGTGAGGGCCGGGCGAAGCCCTTGAGGTGAGCACGGATTATCCGCTGCTGCCCCCGACCGCGACCGGATTGCGAGGCCGCTGCCCACGCTGCGGCAAGGGAAGGCTGTTCAAGCATGGCCTCGCTCTCGCCGAGAGCTGCGAAGCCTGCGGCCTCGACTACGGCAAGCTCGCCGAGGCCGGCGACGCGCCGGCCGTATTCATCATCCTGGCGCTCGGAGCGCTGATCGTCGGGCTCGCCTTATGGGTCGAGGTCACCTATGAGCCGCCCATCTGGCTGCATCTCCTGCTCTGGCTGCCCTTGACCGCGATCCTCGGGATCGCGGCGCTGCGCCCGTTGAAGGGCCTGACGATCGCCCATAGCTATCGACGCGGCGCCGAGGAGAGCCGGCATTGAGCCCCAGCCTCGCCGCGCCGGAGCCATCCGCGCGCCGGGGCTCCGGAAGGAACCTCCTGGGTCCCGCCCTGTTCACGCTCATCGGCATCGCGCTTTTGTTGGGGCTCGGTGCCTGGCAGCTCGAACGCAAGGCCTGGAAGGAAGGCTTGCTCGCGGCGATCGCCGAGCGTGCCGGCGCGCCGCCCAGCGATTTTCCGCCCTCGAGCGCCTGGGCGGGCCTCACGCCCCAGAGCGATGAATACCGGCATGTGCGCCTCGAGGGCCGTTTCCTCAACGACAAGGAGGCCCATCTCCAGGCCAATCTCGTGAGCCGGGGGGCGGATGACGGCGCGCTCGGCTACGACATATTGACGCCATTCGAGATGGCGGACGGGGCGCTCGCCATCGTCAATCGTGGCTTCGTGCCGCTCGGCAAGAAGGAAGCCTCGACGAGGCGCGAGGGTCAGATCGAGGGCAAGACCAGCGTCACCGGCCTCATCCGCTTCCCGCAGACCCATCCCTGGTTCGTGCCGGCCGATGACCCTGCAAAGAACGTCTGGTTCTCGCGCGATCCCGCCCCGATCGCCAAGGCCTTAGGCCTCGAGCGCGTGGCGCCGGTGATCGTCGACGAAGATGCGGGGGAAGATCAGGCCGGCGAAGGCAAGGCCCAATTGCCGCGGGGCGGCCAGACGCGCATGGCGCTCGCCAATGACCATCTGCAATATGCCTTGACCTGGTTCGGGCTCGCGGCGGTGCTCGCAGGCGTGTTCGCGGCCTATGCGATGCGGCGGCGGGGGTAGGGAAGCGGTAACTGTCGCCGCAATGCAAATGCCTGCAGAAGGGCGCGAAGGCGCCGACCGATGTGAACCGATCAAGGACAGTGGAAAAGCCTGGCCGGGCGCGTGGCAAGCTCCGGATCGGCGACGACTGGAACGCCATCACCATCATCGCGCTCTCCCAGAGCAATCCGCTGAAGGCGATCGCCGAGCTCGTCGAGAACAGCATCGACGCCAAGGCGCGCAGCGTGACGATCACGCGCGGGCGCGAGAGCGGCCGGCATTTCCTCTCCATCCGCGATGATGGCGAAGGGGTGCCGCGCGATAGCGAGGGACGGCCGGACTTCCGTTATGTCGCGACCCATATTTGCGATTCGATCAAGCGCCGCCTGAAGGCTGACGGGACCGCCGGGCTGCAAGGCGAGTTCGGGATCGGCCTGTTGAGCTTCTGGACGGTGGGCGATGAGCTCACCATGACGTCGACCGGTGCCGATCAGCGCGCCTATCAGATGGTGATGCGCAAGGGCGACCCGAGCTATTCCGTCGCGCCGAGGCGCACCCTGTTCGGCGAGAGCGGCACGGAAGTGCGGATCGCGCCCTTGCTGGACGGCATCCGCGCCTTGTCGGGCGAAAAGATCCAATGGTATCTCGCAGCCGAGTTGCGCGACCGCATCCGGCAGACGGGCGTGCGCATCAATGTCGTCGACAGGCTGTCGCGCAAGCAATACGCGGTCGAGCCGCGCCAATATGAAGGCCGGCTCCTACATCAGCTCCCGGCGGTCCGCACGCCGCGAGGCGACATCTATGCCGAGCTCTATCTGAACGAGCCGTCCGATGCGAATGGCGTGGCGCTGTTCCGGAACGGCACGCGCGTCATCGAGGACCTCGCCCTCTTGGACGATCTGGCTCACCCGCCCTGGAACATGCGCTATCTGCAAGGCCATATCGATGCGCCGTTCCTCAACCTGACGCCCGGCACGCGCTCGGGCTTCATCCATGATGGAGCCTATGCGACGCTGTGCGAGGGGCTGCGGCCGCTGGGCGAGAGGCTCGTCGCGCTCATCGAGGAGCAGCGCCGCGCCGAGGAGGAGCAGGCGAGCCGCGAGCAATTGCGCGCGATCCAGCGCGCCTTCCGCGAGGCGCTGCTCGCACTGCCCGCCGAGGAATATGACTGGTTCGACATTCACGCGCGAGCCTTCAGGCCGACACAAGACGGCTCGGCCGTGGGGAGCTCCCCGTCCCGATCCGGCGACGCCGACGGCGATATTCCCGGCGCAGCGGAACCGCAGCTCTCCGAAGAGCGGCAACGCCAGTTCTTCGACTTCGCCGGACCTTTGTTCAGCGTCGCGGTGTCGCCCGCATCGAGCCTAGTCCGGGTCGGCGACAAGAAGGAGCTGCGGGCCCTGCCGCGCGACCGTTCGCGGCGCCGCATCGAGCAGGACCTCGAGTTCGAGTGGCAAATCGTCGAGGGTCCGGGCGCGCTCAGCGGCCCGCGCAACCAGGCCGTGACCTTCCTGGCGCCAGGCGAGCCCGGGCTCGCGCGGGTCAAGGTCACGGTCCGCCAGCATGACGTCACCTGCGCGGCCGAGGGGCTGATCACCGTGACTCATGAGCTCTTGGCGCAGCTCGGCGCCACGACCGTCTCCTCGCAGGGCCTGCCGGGCTATACATTCGAGCGGGCGGCCGGAGAATCCTGGCGCTCGAGGCTCGACCCGAAGCGCAACGTCATCGTCGTCAATAGCGGGCACCGGGATTTCGTCTACGCCTCGCGCGGCAAATCGCTGAAGCTGCGCTACCTGGTGCGCCTCTATGACAAGGAGCTCGTCCTGCGCAATTTCATCGGCCTGCCGGCCGACCAGCTCCTCGAGCGGATGGTCGAGCTTTCGCTGCGCACCGAGGAGCATCTATAGGGAGCATCTTGGCACCCGCATCGCGCGAACTCATTAACGCAATCGATAGACCTAGAGTTGTAAGCTGGTTCTCGCGACCAACCCCTCGGGGATTTGCTGCCGATCGCCTGCAAACTGCCCCTCGGCTGTGTTTGGAACCAACAGACATGAACCCCGATCGGTGATGGCCGCCTGATGGATGTCGCGCTGCAAGGAATCGTCAGTCTTTCGCTCGAAACTCGGGATGGCCGCATCGTGCAGACCACGCATCAATCGATCGCCGGCAGCGCACGGTGAGCGCGCACGAGGACATCGCGAAGCAGCGCCCGGCCGAGATGGCGCCGCGTGAAGGCGAGCGCGTGCTGCAGAGCGCATTCGACCACATGAACGAGGGCATCGGTATTTACGATGCGAGCCTCAACATGGTCGCGACCAATTTCCGCTTTCGTCAGCTGCTCGATCTCCCGGAGGCGCTGTGCCGGGCGGGCGCCCCCTTGGCCGGTCTCATCCGCCACGAGGCGGAGCGCGGAGAATATGGGCCAGGCGACGTCGAAGAGCAGCTGCGCACGAAGCTGGATCTCGCCCGCCGTGCCGAGCCGTGGCTGGTCGAACGGGAGCTCGCCGACGGCACCATCCTTGAAATTCGCGGAACGGCCCTGCCCGACGGCGGATTCATGACGATCTGCGCCGACATCACCGGGCGCGCGAGAGCGGAACGAGAGCTTCGCGCCGCGCATACTCGCTTGCGGGATGCCTTGGAGGTCATTCCGGAGGGATTTGCGCTCTTCGATGCCGCTGACCGTTTGGTCCTTTGGAACAAGCATTACGAGGAAATCTACGCCGAGAACACCGAGCATATTCATATCGGGGCAAAATTCGAGGACGCGCTGCGGGCAGGACTGGCGCAGGGCCAATATGGCGACGCGGCGGGACGCGAGGAGGCGTGGCTTGCCGAGCGCTTGGCACGCCATGCCGCGGCCCATAGCTCTCACGAGCAGCACCTGCCGGGCGACCGTTGGGTGCGCATCGAGGAGCGCAGAACCGCCGATGGCGGCAGCGTGGGCGTGCGGATCGACATCACCGATCTCAAGCGCAGAGAGGCGACCTTCAAGCTTCTGTTCGACGTCAATCCCGTGCCGATGCTCGTATACGACACGGAGAATTTGCGCTTCCTTTCCGTCAATGACGCGGCGCTGCAATACTATAGCTACGGCCGCGAGCAATTCCTCTCGCTGACGATCCTCGATATCCGGCCGCCGGAAGACCGGGAACGCTTCGCTGCGACGGTGAAGGATTTCGGGCCGCAGCGCACCACGGTGTCGGCTCGGCATGTCAAATCCGACGGGTCGATCATCAAGGTCGATGTCTATTCGAACGAGTTGATCTATCGCGATAGAGAGGCCAGATTCGCGGCGATGATCGACGTGACGGTACGCGAGCGCGCCGACGAGGAACGTGAGCGCAGCCGCGCCTTTCTCGAGCAGATCATCGATACGGTGCCCGTTTCGATCACCGTCAAGGACTCGAACGAGCTGCGGTTCGTCATGCTGAATCGCACCGCCGAGCAATTTTGGGGGGTGTCTCGGACCGAGGCCATCGGCAAGACAGTGCGCGATCTCTTCGGAAACGAACTGGCCGAATTGGTCACCGCGCGCGACCACGCCGCACTCGAGGCAGACGGCCCGGTCTATATCGGCGAGCATCGCAGAGTGGGACGCGGCAACGACGACCGCACCTTCGTCTCGACGCGGGTCGCGGTTCGCGACACGGATGGAAAGCCCACCTATGTGGTTGGCGTCATGGAGGACGTCACCGAACGCAAGCGGGCAGAGAACGAGCTCAGCCGCACCCGCGCATTCCTGGACACGGTCATCGAGAACGTCCCGGCCATGCTGTTCGTCAAGGAGCCGCTCGAGCACCGCTACGCCTTCGTCAATCGCGCCGGCGAACGGCTTCTCGGCGTATCGCGCGGCGATTTGATCGGCAAGAACGATTATGACCTCTTGCCGCAAGAGGAAGCCGAAATCTCCTTCGCGCGGGATCGCGAGATCCTGTGCTCCGAGGAACATCTGGAGGTGGTCGAGGAGGGACCGATCCACACGCCCCATAACGGCACACGCCTGGTGACGACGAAGCGGCTCGCCATTCTCGACCAGAATAAGCAACCGCAATACTTGCTCGGAGTGACCGAGGACATCACCGAGCGCAAGCGTGCCGAGGAACGAATCGAGCATCTCGCTCATTTCGACGGGCTGACCGACCTGCCGAACAGATCGGCGTTCACGGCGCGCCTCGCCGCCGCGATCGCGGACGCGAACAAGGACGGGGGAAGCTTCGCCCTCCTGTTTCTCGACCTCGACCGCTTCAAGGAAGTCAATGACGTATTTGGGCACGCGGCCGGCGACTGCTTGCTGATGGAAGTCGCCAAGCGCCTCGAGGCGGCCGCCGAAGGCGCCTTCGTCGCCCGTCTCGGGGGCGACGAATTCACGCTCATCGTCGAAGGGCCGCAACCCACGATGGCGGCAGCGCTTACCGATCGCGTGATCGCCATGCTCGCCGAGGAGATCGTCGTCGAGAACCAGCGGCTGCAGACCGGCGTCAGCGTCGGAGTCGCGATCTTCCCGGCTGACGGCACGGACACAGCGACGCTGCTCGGCAACGCCGACGCGGCGCTCTACCGGGCGAAGGCCCAAGGCCGCGGCTCGATCCGTTACTTCGAGGCCGAGATGGACATGCAGCTGCGCGAGCGACGCGCCCTGCAGCACGACTTGCGATCGGCGCTGGCGGCTGGCCAGATCTCACTGCACTACCAGCCGCAGGTCAAGGTCGGAGGTGAGACCACCGGCTTCGAGGGGCTGCTGCGTTGGGACCATCCGACGCGCGGCATGGTGTCCCCGGCGGATTTCATCCCGGTCGCCGAGGAAAGCGGCCTCATCATCGAGCTCGGCGAGTGGGTGCTGCGCGAAGCTTGCCGGGAAGCCGCGTCCTGGCCGAACCCCTTGCACATCGCGGTCAATTTGTCCCCGATGCAATTCCGCCACGGCGACCTTCCGGCGCTGGTTCATTCGGCGCTGCTGGAAAGCGGGCTCGCCGCAGGCAGGCTCGAGCTCGAGATTACCGAGGGCGTGCTGATCGACGATTTCTCGCGCGCGCTGTCGATCCTGCGCCGGCTCAAATCGCTCGGGGTCAGGATTGCCATGGACGATTTCGGCACGGGCTATTCTTCATTGTCCTATCTGCAATCCTTCCCGTTCGACAAGATCAAGATCGACCAGACCTTCATCTCGAATCTCGAGAGCAATCCGCAATCGGCCGCCATCGTGCGCGCGGTCATCGGGCTCGCGCGAGGTCTCGATATGCCGGTGGTCGCCGAAGGGGTCGAGACCGCCGACCAGCTCGACTTTCTGACGCGCGAGCATTGCGACGAGGTGCAGGGCTACCTCATCGGCCGGCCAAAGCCGATCCATCACTATGACAAAATCATCGGCCTGCGGACCGGGTCCGAACGCGCGCGCGGCTCCTCGGCTTCCTGAAGTTCCGGCGACGGCGCCGCGTAAGGCATCGTCGTATTTGGCAGTCGTTCATGATGCCGGCTATCAGTTGTCGAGCCCGAGCTCGAGCTGCTTCTTCCTCGACAGACCGCGCGAGACGATAAGATGCGATCGGCGGATATATGCCCTCAGCTCGACATCCGTTAGCCCAGGATTTGCGAAATGCTGGCTCCACTTCAAGCCGCGGGAGGCGAGATAGGGAGCCGGACGCAGGCCCGGCTGCTCCTTGAGCATTTCGTATGAAATCTCGCTCACCTTGAAAGTAAAGGCCGTTTCGTCACCCTGCCAGCCGCCGATGGCAAACACCTTGCCGCCAACTTTCCAGACATGCGATCCGCCCCACTGCACCACGTAAGTCGTAGCGGGAAGCGCGCCACAGAATTCATTGAATTCCTCGTAGGTCATATGCATGGACCCGGATTCATGGGCCCGGAACAGCGCTCGACGCAGCGCAAGGCCCGTCCCGCTTCCTCAAATGGGACGCGTGGCCGCGCTCCAGAGATCGGCGAATCTCTCGCATAGCGCTTGCTCGATCTTGCTTTTGTCGGAGATCTCTTGCAGCTCGACCATTCGCCTCGCCAGCCGCCAACGGTCGGGGCTTTCCTGCGGGGTTCCGGCAGCCCATCCGAGGAAATTCAGGCTCGCCAGCGAGCCCATCACGGCCTTAGATGCCCAGCGGTGTTCGGCGACATAGAATTCCTCGCGCGCCGACAAGGCGAGCGCCGCCTTCGAACCGGCCGCAGCGACGCCGGCCACGACAGCAAGAGCAGCAAGAAGGCTGCGGCGGTCGATCATCGACAAAGCCTCCTGCGCGACGGAAGAGTTCTCGCCTGATTCGGGGGTCCTTGTGAATGCCCCACGCCGAAGAAATTCCGGGCGAGCCTCAGCGTGAGGCGTCGAAGCGATCGTGAATTTGCATTGCGGTGGTCCTTTCCGGGCAGGTCGGAGCGCGGATTGACTTGGAAAGTGGCGCTCCATATTATTCAACCGGAAGGTTGATTATTCCGATGGATAGTTTCACAGGGGTGCTCTCGGCGGTTTCGGACCCGACGCGCCGGTCGATCATCGCGCGGCTTTGCGACGGGCCGGCGCGCGTGAGCGAAATCGCGGCGCCCTATCCGATGTCGCTGAATGCCGTCTCCAAGCATCTGAAGGTGCTCGAGCGGGCGGGGCTCGTCAGGCGCAGCAGGCGGGGCCGCGACCATATTCTCGCCTTGGATGCGAAGCCGCTCCGCGAAGTCGCGCGCTGGGCGCTGAGCTATGAGCGTTTCTGGAACGCCAAGCTCGACAGACTGGAAGAGTTCTTCGCGACGAGGAGCAAGGCGCCATGAGCCCGAATTCAACCAAGACGACCGAATTGACCCTGACGCGGTCGATCGCCGCCTCACCGGTGGAAGTCTATGACGTCTGGATCGACGCGAAGAGCCCCGGCAGCCCCTGGTTCGGCGCCGCCAAGGCGATCGTGCAACCCGTCGTCGACGGGCTCTTCTATCATCTCGTCGAGTTCGAAGGCCATGACTGGGCCCATTACGGGCGCTTCATCAGGCTCGATCGGCCCTCCCATATCGAGCATAGCTGGGTCTCGGAAGCGACGCGGGGCCTCGAATCCATCGTCTCCTTGCGCTTTGCGCCTGAAGGCGCAGGAACGCTCGTGACGCTGCGCCACGCCAACCTGCCTGACGACGATATGGGCCGCCGCCACGCAGAGGGCTGGGGCTTCGTGCTGGACATGATCGCCAAGCGCTTTCGGCAAGGCGCGGCGCGGGGTTGAGCGAAGACGAGGGCGTCGCAAGGACGATCGGGTCGTCGCGCAAAAGAAGTTGCGTGCCTGCATAGCGCAGGCAAACGCAGCCCGTCGGCGCCGCCCCGGTCGGTCAGACCCGGCTCAGGTTCGGCGAGGCACGCGCCCCTTCAACGATCGGCGAATGCCAGCTTGGCGCCGAGCGCCACGAAGGCCGCGGCGAAGCTGCGGCGCATCCAGGTCAGGACCCGTGGACGCGAGATCACATGGTCGCGGACCGAAGCGGCGCAGAGCCCGTAGCCGACGAAGACCACGAATGTCATCAGCATGAAGACGCCGCTCAATTCGAGCATGCGCGAGACGGGATGGGCTTCGCCCGCGCTCACGAATTGCGGCAGGAAGGCCAGAAAGAAGATCGACAGCTTCGGATTGAGGATGTTGATCAGGATCGCCGTGACCGTCACCTGAGCCGCCGAGCGGGCGCCGATCTCCTTCCCGACCCTCAATGTGCCGTGCTCGCGCAAGGTGTTCCAAGCCATGTAGAGGAGATAGAGGACGCCCGCGTATTTGAAGATCTGGAAGGCGAGCGCGCTCGTATGCATGAGCGCCGCGAGCCCCAGGATCGCTGCCGCCATATGCGGGACGATGCCGATCGTGCAGCCGAAGGCGGCGACCACGCTGGCGCGCGAGCCGCGCGAGAGGCCTGCCGCGAGCGTGTAGAGAACGCCGGTGCCGGGCGAGACGACGATGACGAACGAGGTGACCAAGAATTCGATGCTCACGGCCAAGGCTCCTCTTGCCGGTACTCTTGCGGGTATCGGCGTTGCGGCTCCAGAATGTCGCGTCTCGGCGATGGGGGCAAGCAGGGGCAAGCAGGGCCAGCCCTTTCGCTCCGGCGCGCAATGGCGCTAAGGAGACGGCCCGAACCTGGAAGCAAGACGTGCTGCATATCTCGACAAGGGGCGAAGCGCCCGCGATCGATTTCACCGAGGCGCTGCTCGCGGGGCTAGCCAGCGATGGCGGGCTCTACGTGCCGCAGAGCTGGCCGAAGCTGACGCCAAGCGAGATCGCGGCTTTCGCGGGCTGCAGCTACAATGAGGTCGCAGACATTATCGTCGGCAGGCTCGCGGGCCTCGAGGAGGCAGAGCGCCAAGGGGGGCCGACGAAGCGCGAGCCGACGAGGCTGCGGCGCGCCATCGACACCGCCTATGGGGCCTTCCGCCACCCTTGCGTCTGCCCGCTCGTTCAGATCGGCGACAATCTCTTCGTGCTCGAGCTGTTCCATGGGC
>JBIOEK010000054.1:0-12085 GCA_044445925.1 Hyphomicrobiales bacterium | reverse complement strand
CCTTCGTCGCCTCCGGCGGCTATGAGCCGATCGCCGAGATATTGTTCAACACCATGCCGGTCGACGGTTATTTCATGGAATGGGATACGGAACGCTCGGGCGGCTTCGAGCCCTTGCGCTTCCTGCCGAAGGGCAAGACCGTCGTGCTCGGCCTCGTCACCTCGAAGACCGGCGCGCTCGAGAAGAAGGCCGATATCCTGCGCCGCATCGAGGAGGCGGCCAAGCACGTCCCGCTCGACCAGCTCTGCCTGTCGCCGCAATGCGGCTTCGCCTCGACCGAGGAAGGCAACACGCTCGCCGAGGACGAGCAATGGAAGAAGCTTTCGCTGATCGTCGAGATCTCAAAGGAGGTGTGGGGGAAATAAGCCCGAGCCGCGGCGGCCGGAGGCCCGGTCTTCCGCAGCTGAGACCTTTGCAGAACCCCCTTTGTGTCAATCCCGGCCGAGCCGCTGACGAAGTCGGTGGCGAGGGGAAGGGAGTCCAGGCTCCTATACCGCAGCTTCTGCCATGGCGGCTCGCCGGGGATGACGCCAATTTTGCACAGGTCTCGCACTTGGGTGACCAGCGCTTCCCGGGGAAATCACTGGTTCGGCGCCGACCGGGCGTAGCGATGCTGCGGCGCAACCTCGCTGCAAATGCAGGTGAAATGCAGCGAGACGACCCATTCTTCCCGGAAGGATTCGAAGCTCCGTGTTGCGGTGCAACATCGCAACTCAAATAGCAGCATTCGAATCCCGCAATCAGATCCGGGCCCGTCGGCATCTTTCAGATTCACCTGTCAAACAGGGCCCGGCCGAGACCGCGCGGAATTCGGTTGCCATCATAGCTCAACCGACATCGCAGGGCAAGAACATAATGAGAACTAAAATAAGGTATCCCACGCTCGAGCCTGATGGGCACGGCCCTTGGTCTGGCGCGTCATCCTATCCGCAGGGCGCCGCGCGCGAATCCGAGCTCAAGCCTTGAAGGCCGTGTAGAGGACGGCGCAGACGATGAGGACGCCGACGATCGCGGCCATGATGGCGGCGAACTTATATTGACCGGAATCGCCGCCGGCCTCGCCGGGCCGCAATACGGCCATCTTGGGATCTTGCGGATCGTAGGAGACCGGCACCGAGCGGCCGACCGGGTATTGGGCCAGGAACTCGTCGAGCACCTTGCGCTTGCCCTCGAAAAAGCCGCCGGTTCCGATGCGGTCGGATTGGTAGTCCTGACCGCCCACGCTGTAGCCGTAACGCACGCAAGCCACCTCGACATCGACCGTGCCCCCTTCTCCGGCATCCCGTTGTATCGTGCCGACATAGGATGCCGTGAGAATGCCGTTCACGGTCGGCCAGGCCGTGCTCCTTGCCGCCTCGGCTCGCATCTTGCGGACCTTGCCGAAGGTCCAGGCGGACGCCGCGAAGCAGCCGAGGGCGAGGACGCCCATCAGGACGGGGAACCACCAAGGCATCGCGCATCCTCATCGTTGTCTTGCCGGTATTTGCGGCGAGCAGGATTCGGCGCATCCAAGCATTATTTCGGAGAGCTTGCACTCGCGGAGTTGCGGTGGTCGCGGATTTCGCAAGCAAAAGACGCAAGTGACGAAGATCACGAGCCAGAATGCGAAGATGATCCGCGGGCGACGGCTGCGCGCTTCCCGTCATTGCGAGCGAAGCGAAGCAATCCAGGCTTTTGTATTTTGTACACCTCTGGATTGCTCGCCGCTCGCTGCGCTTCTAGCAAGAAAGTGCGCCACACAAAAGCCGCAATCCAGCAAGGTTGGCGCTCCTTTCATTCAGCAGGGTCGACTCCTACCGGCCGGTGCCGAACTCGCAATGACGGTGACGGGGGGCGCTCCTGCGAATTTCGAGTCAGGCGCTAACCTGAGAGGCTGCCTTCCCCGCAAGCACGGGCGCTCGCTCTCGCCGCGCCGGGGATCGTCCTTCCTACTTCGCCTCCGCGTGCACGTAGATGTCGCGGTCGACCGGCCATTTCACCCGCCAGCCGAAGCGGATATCCTTCCCCTCCCCGGCGGCGAGATCGAAGCTCCAGGCCGAGACGCCGCGCTTGTCGGCGACGACCTTCTCGGTCGCCGGCGTGTTGGTCGAGAGGGCCTCGACTGTGATCTGGTTCACGTCGGAGACCGGGATGCGGTCCGTCACCGTCAAATGGATCGGCGCGTCATGGAGATTCTTGACGCTCGTCTTGAACTCGGTGATCTGCGAGCGCGTCGAGCCGATCCAGCCGGGCTCCGTGTCCTTCTGGCGCAGCGGCACGCGGGCGACCTTGATGCGGTCGTCGGCGCCGACGCCGAGCGTCGCCTTGTCGCCCGGCGCGACGAGCGGGAAGCGGCCCTTGCCCACATAGGTGCCGTCGCGCTGGATCGCGACCTCGCCCGGCAGCAGCGGTGCATCCTCGTTCTGCACGAAGGAGAGATCGAGATAGGCCTTCAGGTCGAGCGCGGGAGCCACGCGTGCCGAGAGGTCGGGCGCGATCTTCGTCGAAGAGAGCGCGAAGGTCTTGGCCGAGCCGTCGCGCGGCACGCTCACCTTTCCGGGCACGTTGAAGGAGGCCTGGAAGGCACCGGCGTCGAGCGTGGCCATGACCGGCTTTGCGGCTTCCTGGGCCGGCGCGGCCAATGTGCCCGCCGGCGGGGGCGCGGGCGCGGAAGCCGGCGCAGGCATCGGCACGGCCTTGCGCGCCAAGACATCCTTGTCGGGCGCCGCGCCGCCGGTCGCGCCGTAATAGTCGTTGAAGGAGACGATCAAGGGCGTCACCTCGGGTGCCGCCGTGCCGCCCAGGGTGCGCACGGTCGAGACCGCGAGCGCGACGCCGTCCCAGTCCTCGCCGGTGCGTTGGGTGATCTCGGCGCGGCGCACGAGCTCGAGCGAGGGCTTGCGATCCTTGGCGCCCGTATCGAGCTTGGCGTCGTAGCGCGGAGTCCAGGCGGCTTGCGAGACGCGGTAGAAGAGGGTGAGCGAGACCTTGAGGGCGCCGCCCGACTCGACCGCGATGGCGACATCGCGCTTGGGCGCGCCGGGAGGCGGCGCGATGGGGCGCGCTCGTTCGAGCGCGGCGATCTGCGCCACGAGATCGGCCTTCTTGACGCGTTCGACGCGGATGTCCTCGTTGACGCGGCCGAGCTCGTCGCCGACCGTGTCCCAGACGGATTTCCAGATCGCCGGATCGCCGCTCTTTCCGTCCTGCGACAGCTTGGTGGGATCGGCCTCGCTGAAATGCACGATGCTCTTGCGCTTGATCTCGAGCGCGTCGAGCTTCGTCTCGACCTTGCCGCTTTCCTCGCGCAGGCCTGCGATCTTGGCTTCGAGCGCCGGGTCGACGCTCGGCTTCGCGTCGCCCGGCGAAAGCCTGGTCTCGACCGAGCCGATTGCCAATGTCCCGTCGGCCATCGCCTCGACCCGAACCGAAGCCGGATCGAGCACCGGGGGAAGGCCCTTGATGAGGAGCGTCGATGCCCCCGAAGGCACCGCGATCTCGGCGAGGCGGGTGATTGTCGCGCCGTCCGGATAGACGGTGACCGCGTCGATGCGCGATTGGGCTTCGATATCGGCGGCATGGGCGGGCGCTGCGGCGACGGACGAGGCGGCGAGCAGGGCGGCCGTGGCAATGCGCATGGTGCGATCTCTCCCTCTGTTGGCGTCGTTACGATTAGCCAGGCACATTTCGGCGGCTTGGGGGCCGGGGAAGGGCGCAATGGGGAGCGAAACAGGCGCCGATGGGGCGCTCAGCGGTGGCCGGGACCAGCGCCCACGCAAGAGGTGAGTCGCGATTGCATGAGAGCGGGAGGCGTCTAGGCGGGAGCTCGTCCCTGGCCGCGCGCCAGGCGCCGCTCGAAGTTCCGGCCATAAGTCGACAGCACGAAGCAGCAAAGGAAGAACATCAGCGCCGAGAACACATAGCCTTCCTTGGCAAGGCCGAGCCAGGCGGGATCCTTGAGCCCTTGATTCACGGCGCCCAGGAGATCGGACAGGCCGACGATGGTCACGAGCGTCGTATCCTTGAAGAGGTCGACGGCGGTGTTGATGATGCCGGGCACGATGATGCGCATCGCCTGCGGCAGCACGACGAGGCTTTGGGTCTGCCACCAGCGAAGCCCGAGCGACTGGGCAGCCTCCTCCTGCTCGACATCGATTCCCTGCAGGCCGCCGCGCACCACCTCGGCCATGTAGGCGGCGTTGAACAAGATGAGCGCCAGCATGGCGCGGATCAGGCGATCCAGGTTCATGCCGTTCGGCAGGAAGAGCGGCAGCAGCACGGCTGCGATGAACAGCACGGTCAGGAGCGGCACGCCGCGCCACAGCTCGATGAAGGCGATCGACACCGTGCGGATGCCGGCGAGCTGCGACCTCCTTCCATAGGCGAGCAGGACCCCGAGCGGCAGCGAGCCCGCCATGGCGACGAAGGAGATCACCACGTCGAGCATGAGCCCGCCCCAGAGATTGGTGTCGACAAAGGTGAGGCCGAGAGCGCCGCCCGACAGCAGAAGGCCGGCGAGCAGCGGAAACAGGATGAGGAGCAGGGCCACGAACACCCCCCGATGGGGCATGCCGTCGCGAAAGGCCGGAACGGCGAAAGCGATGAGGAGCGCGAAGGCGAGGATGACGCGCCATTGCTCGCTAGGCGGATATTGACCGAAGATGAAGACCGGCAGGCGCACCCGCACGAACACCCAGCAGGCACCCTCGCCGGCGCAAGCCGATTTGCTCGCGCCCCATAAGGTCGCCTGCGTGACCGACCAGCGAAACAGGGGCGGGAGGATCAGCGCCAGCGTCAGGATCGCCGCCAAGGTCAAGATTGTATTGCCGATCGAGCTGAACAGATTGTCCCGCAGCCAGCCCGCCGCGGACCCCCATGCGCTCCGAGGTGCCGCGTCATCCCGGTTCGGGAAAGCGCTGTCGCCAATTGATCGGGCAGCGGCATCGGCCGGGCACGCAGCGACTGCGCCTTTCACAGCGTCGCGGGCTGCGGGGGCGACGCTCACCGCACGCCCACCAGCGCCACACGCCGGTTGAAGGCGTTCATCGCGGCCGAGACGCTGAGGTTGATGGTCAGGAACACCGCCATCACGATGGCGAAGGTCTCGATCTCGCGCCCGGACTTGTTCAGCACCGTGCCGGCAAAGATCTGGAAAATCTCGGGGTAAGCGACCGCAGCTCCAAGCGAGCTCGATTTGATGAGGTTGAGATACTGGCTGGTCAAAGGCGGCACCATCATGCGCAGCGCCTGCGGCAGCACCACGAGGAACAGCACCCAGCCCGGCCGCAAGCCGAGGCTGCGCGCCGCTTCGTGCTGGCCGCGCGGCACGGCCTCGATCGTCGAGCGGACGATCTCGGCGATGAAGGCGCCCGAATAGATCGACAGGCCGGCCCACAAAGCGGCGAGCTCGGGGACGAGCTGCGCCCCGCCCGTGACGTTGAAGCCCTTGAACGAGGGCGCGTCGATGCCCTCCACCCCGCAGCCGAACAGGAGCGCCGCGACGAGCGGCAACAGGAGCGCGAGCTTTCTTGGCCGCTCGGCGCGCGCCAAGAGGTGCCAGGCGAGCGGCGTCAGCGCCAGGAAGAGCAGCGCCCAGAGGAGAAGCCAATGCCCCTGCGGGCCCATGACCGGCACCGGCAGATAGAGCCCCCTGACATTCAAGATCATGTCGCCGGGCAGCACGATGCTCTGGCGTGGGCCGGGCAGGGTTTGCAGCACCGCCACATACCAGAAGATGATCTGCACCAGCATCGGGGTGTTGCGGATGAGCTCGACATAGACGAGCCCGATCGAGCGGATCAGCCAATTGCGCGAAAGGCGCATGATGCCGACGAGGAGGCCGATGAGCGTCGCGGTGACGATGCCCATCGCCGAGACCAGCAGGGTGTTCAGCAGGCAGACCAGCAAGGCCCGGGCGTAGGTATCGGACGGCCCGAACTCGATGAGGTGGAAGGGGATGTCGAAATTCGTGGTGTCGCCGAGATAGCCGAAGCCGAAGGGCATGTGCCGGCGGCTCATATTGTCGGCGGCATTCTGGCCGAGGAAGATGGCGCCCCCGCCCATCGCCGCGAGCACCACCCACTGGCCGATGCGGGCGGCGCGGGACGGCCGTCTCACCATGGCCGGGGCTTTCTAGTGGAGGATTGCGCAGGAGACATGTACCCCGCCGGGCGCTCTTCCCTCTCCCCTCGCGGGCTATGAGATTCACACATCTTCCCCGATTGCAGAACAAGATAGTCGCGGCGGCGAGGGCCACCTCTCCCCTTGCGGGAGAGGTCGGCCCCCGGCTTCGAGATTTCGCGTGGCGGCCCGAGATCTCGAAGCCGGGGGGAGCCGGGAGAGGGGGACCTGCCGTCAGCGGTCATCGCCGAGCCTTTGTCCCCCTCTCCCGCCTCGACCACAGCAGCGCATAGCGCTTGTTTCATTCGGAGAGCCGTGGTCTCGGCACCCTCTCCCGCGAGGGGAGAGGGAAGAGCGCCCAGCGCATATGTGTGAATCGCGTAGCCTGGAGGGAGAGGGTGCCCTCCGAAGCCCCGGCTTCGAGGACTGGCTCCATGCACCCTCTCCCGCAAAAGGGAGAGGGAAGAGCGCCCAGCGAATTGGCGCCTCACGAGCGAGCAGCGCCCGGCTCAGTACCAGGGATAGGGCATCATCAGCCCGCCATTGGTCCACAGATTGTTCATGCCGCGCGGCAGGCCGAGGCCCTTCGACCCGAAGGTCTCCTCATAGAGCTCGCCGTAATTGCCGACCATCTTGATGATACGATAGGCCCAGTCATTGTCGAGGCCGAGATTCTTGCCGAGATCGCCCTCGATCCCGAAGAACCGGCGCATATCCGGATTGGTCGGGTTGCCGGCCTTGATGCCGTCGATATTGGCGCGCGTCAGCCCCAGCACCTCGCCCTCGAGCATGGCGAAATGGGTCCATTTGACGACGTTGAACCAGCCCTCATCGCCCTGGCGCACATAGGGGCCGAGCGGCTCGCGCCCGATAGTCTCGGGGAGGAAGACCCAATCGTCGGGCTTCTTCATGGTGGAGCGGGCGGCCGCGACCGAGCCGCCATCATCCGTATAGCCGTCGCAGCGCCCGGCCTCGACCGCCGCGAAGGCTTCCTCGGGCCGCTCGAACAGCAAGGTGCCGATCTTGATGCCGTTGTCGCGGTTATAGTCGGCGATGTTGGTCTCGAGCGTGGTGCCGGTCTCGACGCAGATGGTCGCCCCGTTGAGCTCCTTCACATGGGAGACGCCGAGGCTCTTGCGCACCATGAAGGTCTGGCCGGTGAAGAAGTTCACGGCCGGCTCGGCGAGGCCGAGCTGCGTATTGCGCAGGAAGGTCAGCTCGGAATCGCGGATCAGCAAGTCGATCTCGCCCGAGGCCAGCACCGTGAACCTGACCTTCGAGGTCAGGCCGGTGAACTTCACCTTGTCGGGGTCGCCGAGCACGCCGACCGCGATGGCGCGACAATAGGCGACGTCGAGCCCCTGCCATTTGCCCGTGGAATCCTGATAGGCGTAGCCTGGTATGCCGGTATCGATGCCGCAATTAAGCTGGCCGCGCTTCTTGATGGCGTCGAGCGTCGGGCTCTTCACCTCGGCGGCGACCTGCGCGGAAAGCCCGATCGCCGCGGCGAGGGCGAGCCCGCCGGCGGCGAGCCAATGACCGTATTTACGCCTCATGGAACATTCTCCCTTGTGCCTCGCATGGAACGGCGAGTTCCTTTCCGAACGAGATGCGGACCACGAACAGACCCTATTGCATGGCGCGCCTGCGCGGCAACTTGCCGCAAGGCCATGGCGATGCGATATCGCAAAAGTGATGCCATCGGCGAAGAGGGCGACCCGAAATTCAATGATCGCTCGACACCGTCATTGCGAGGAGGCGGGCGCGGCGCCGCAATCTGGCACCTGCGCCGACGAGGCAATCCAGCCGGCAATGTCCACTGTGCAGTCTGGATTGCTTCGTCGGCTGCGATCGCATGGAGGGATCGCCCCTCCCGCCTCCTCGCAATGACGGAAAGGTAACAGCCTTCGTGAACTTCGGGGCAGGGGAGACGCCGAGATACAGTTGCCGAGGGGGCGTGATCGGCGCCGCGGACTGCGCTAGAAGGACGCCATGAACAAGACCGCAGCACAGCCCCTCGCCTCCCGGCCCGTCGGCAAAGGCGATCATATCTTCCTGGTGGACGGCTCGTCCTTCATTTTCCGCGCCTATTTCCAATCGATGAACCAGGACCGGAAATACAACTACCGCTCGGACGGATTGCCGACAGGGGCCGTGCGCCTGTTCGCGACGAAGCTCCTGCAATTCGTGAAGGACGGGGCGGACGGCGTCGTGCCCACCCATCTCGCCATCATCTTCGACAAATCCGAGAATTCCTTCCGCAAGGAGCTCTACCCGGCCTATAAGGGCAACCGCTCCGACCCGCCCAATGACCTCATCCCGCAATTCCCGCTGATGCGCGAGACGGTGCGGGCCTTCGGGCTCTCCCCGGTCGAGCAGGACCGCTACGAAGCCGACGACCTCATCGCGACCTATGCGAAGCTCGCGGTCAAGCGCGGCGCCGACGTCACCATCATCTCGGCCGACAAGGACCTGATGCAGCTCATCGGGCCGGGCGTGTCGATGTACGACCCGGCCTCGGGCGACGCCAAGAGCAAGACTTACCGCCCCGAGCGGCGCATCGGCCATGACGAGGTCGTCGCCTATTTCGGCGTGCCGCCCGAGAAGGTGATCGACGTGCAGGCGCTCGCCGGCGATTCGACCGACAATGTGCCGGGCGTGCGCGGCATCGGCATCAAGACCGCAGCGCAGCTCATCTCCGAATACGGCGACCTCGATACGCTCTTGGCGCGCGCTTCCGAGATCAAGCAGCCCAAGCGCCGCGAGGCGCTGATCGAGAACGCCGAGCTCGCCCGCATCTCGAGGAAGCTCGTGACCCTCGTCACCGATGTCGAGCTCGCGACCCCGCTCGACGATCTCGGCCTTCCCCAATTGCCGGCGATCAACATGATCGCCTTCTTCAAGGCGATGGAGTTCACCACCATCACCCGCCGCGTGGCCGAGCTCTACGACCTCGAGGCGGGCGAGATCGAGCCAGATGAGCGCCTCAAGATCGGCGGCACGCAGGATCCGCGCGCCAAGATGCCGGCTGCCGCGACGGGCGCTCCGAACCTCTTCTCCCCGCCGGCAGCGGCAGCCCTCTCCCCCGCCGGCCTTGAGGATGCCGGC
The DNA here is from genome assembly GCA_044445925.1 of Hyphomicrobiales bacterium. Classification (GTDB taxonomy): domain Bacteria; phylum Pseudomonadota; class Alphaproteobacteria; order Rhizobiales; family Beijerinckiaceae; genus GAS188. The sequence continues at coordinate 2,878 of JBIOEK010000054.1, read as the reverse complement.
GCAGCCGCGGCCCCCGCGAAAGCCGAGAGCGCGCCTGTCCCCGAGAGAGGCCCCTCGGGCCCCTCGCCCGCGGCACTCGCCGCCGCGCGCCAGGCCGAGGCGGCGTCCGCCAAATTCGACACTTCGCTCTACGAGACCGTGACCACGCTCGAGCGGCTCGATGCCTGGATCGCCGAAGCCTATGAGCGGGGCCATGTCGCGGTCGACACGGAGACCTCCTCGCTCGATGCCATGCAGGCCGAGCTCATCGGCATCTCGCTCGCGATCGAGCCGGGCAAGGCCGCCTATGTGCCGCTCGGCCATCGCGCGCCCGGCGGCAATGGCGGCCTCTTCGACACCGGCATCGTCGAAGGCCAGCTTCCGGTCCGCGACGTGGTGGCGCGCTTGAAGCCGCTGCTCGAGGATATGAGCGTCCTGAAGATCGGCCAGAACATCAAATATGACTGGCTGGTGCTCGCCCAGCACGGCATCGAGATCGCGCCCCAGGACGATACGATGCTGATGTCCTATGTGCTCGATGCCGGGCGCGGCAATAACGGCCTCGACGAGCTGTCGCAACGCTGGCTCGGCCACAAGCCCATCGCTTTCGCCGAGGTCGCAGGCCAAGGCAAGGGCTTCATCGGCTTTGCGCGCGCGCCGATCGCGCGCGCCGCCCCATATGCGGCCGAGGACGCCGACGTCACCTTGCGCCTATGGCGGCTGTTCAAGCCGCGCCTCGTGGCCGAGCGACTGATGACGGTCTACGAGCTGCTGGAGCGGCCGATGGCCGCGACGCTGGCGCGCATGGAAAGGCGCGGCATCTCGATCGACCGGCAGATCCTGTCGCGGCTCTCCGGCGAGTTCGCGCAGACGATGGGGCGGGTCGAGGCCGAGATCAGCGCGCTTGCCGGCGAGCGCTTCAACCCGGGCTCGCCCAAGCAATTGGGCGACATCCTGTTCGGCAAGATGGGGCTTCCCGGCGGCACCAAGACCAAGACGGGGGCCTGGTCGACCTCGGCACGCGCGCTCGACGACCTCGCCGAGCAGGGCCACGAGCTGCCCAAGCGCATCCTCGAATGGCGGCAGGTGCAGAAGCTCAAATCGACCTATACGGATGCGCTCCCCGGCTTCGTGAACCCGCAGACGCAGCGCGTCCACACCTCCTATGCGCTCGCCGCGACCACGACCGGGCGCCTGTCCTCCTCGGACCCCAATCTGCAGAACATCCCCATCCGCACCGAGGAGGGGCGCAAGATCCGCAGGGCCTTCGTGGCGACGTCGGGCCACAAGCTCGTCTCGGCGGACTATTCGCAGATCGAGCTGCGCATCCTCGCCCACATGGCCGACATCCCGCAGCTGAGGAAGGCCTTCGCCGACGGGCTCGACATCCATGCGATGACGGCCTCCGAGATGTTCGGCGTGCCGATCAAGGGCATGCCGCCCGACGTGCGCCGGCGCGCCAAGGCCATCAATTTCGGCATCATCTACGGCATCTCGGCCTTCGGGCTCGCGAACCAGCTCTCGATCCCGCGCGAGGAGGCCGGCGCCTATATCCGCAAATATTTCGAGCGCTTCCCCGGCATCCGCGACTATATGGACTCGACGAAGCGCCTGTGCCGCGACAACGGCTTCGTCTCGACCATCTTCGGGCGCAAATGCAATTATCCCGCGATCCGCTCCTCGAACCCTTCCGAGCGTTCCTTCACGGAGCGCGCCGCCATCAACGCCCCGATCCAGGGCTCGGCCGCCGACATCATCCGCCGCGCCATGATCCGCATGGAGGAGGCGCTAGCCTCGGCCGGGCTCTCGGCGAAGATGCTGCTGCAGGTGCATGACGAGCTGGTCTTCGAGGTGCCCGACGCCGAGGTCGAGGCGACGCTGCCCGTCGTCTCGAAGGTGATGGAGGAGGCGCCGCTGCCCGCAATCAAGCTCGCCGTGCCGCTCGCGGTCGAGGCGCGCGCGGCCCAGAACTGGGACGAGGCGCATTAGGGGGTGGGGGTGTGATCTCGTAACTCAGGCATACCAATGGCTGGCGCGAAAGCATCTCTGGTCGAGGACGGCGCCAAGCCTCGACGCGCCGGTCATGCAGCTCTTGAAAGTCCCGGATGCGGACGTGAGCAGGTCAAAGGACTTTCTGATCATCGCATCGCTCATCTCATTGACAAAGTGGTCGCCCAGCACTTGGAGCAGAACAGAGAAGACGTCCATGTGCGCGGTCGGAATCCGGACATTCGCGAGCAGGCCCCGGACGAAGTCGTCCTCCTCGGCCACCGGTTCGAAGGTACGGTGATACCGATCATTCACAACACCGGCGAGCTCTCGTATCGATGATATCTGCGAATGGAACACCGGGTGGGCGGGCAGCTTGTCGTCGTGGTCGAAATGGATGCCATAGATGTGTCTCAACCGCCTTGGCTCGATCTCCTTGAAGTAGGCGACACGGGTCTGGAAGTCGGATGTGCGGAGATCCTTCCGGGTCGAGGAGGGGTCGAAGCTCACTCGACCTTCGAGCGCGACAAAGATCTGGCTTTGGATAGCCGCTGCCTTCTCCTTTAGGTGCAAACAGAGCGCTTTCACTGTGACGTGCGTGCCGGCCTCATCCTCGACGTAGCTGAAGACATCCGACGATTTCTTTGGCCGCATCGTGCCGCCAAGTTTAGGAATCTCGGCCTGGAACCTGTCCCACATGTGATTAATTGTGTTCTGGACAGAGGGAACGAGGCTAGTCACATCACAGACCCAGCATTGGCGCGGTCTCGTCGTAGAAGCTTCGTTCCACGCGGGCGATATCTGCACCCTGCGGTACCCAGCCACTCGATCCGACCGAACAGTCGTCCCGTTCGCAGACGACCGCAGCCGTGAACGGGCAGAGGTATCCCCCGAGCTCGCCCTCACACCT
>JBIOEK010000053.1:0-12209 GCA_044445925.1 Hyphomicrobiales bacterium | reverse complement strand
ACTCACGCTCTCGGTCAACCAGGGAAAAGGCCTCACGCGTGAAGAGGCAAGGACATCCGCGATCATGGAGGCGGTCGAGTATTTCTGCGCCGAGCAGACGCCGAACAATCGCCGCCTCGAGTCGCGGGATGCACTTCAGCCGCGGCAATTCGTCTTGCCGAAGCGATCCTTGCGGCGCAGGCTCGCCCCGCGCACCGCCATCCCATGGGTGCCCGGCCGCGACCTGATGAGCGGCCGCAGCGTGCTGGTGCCCGAGGAGCTCGTGAGGCTGGATTTCCGCATGCCTCGGCCCGAGCATTATGGCTGGTTCCATTCGACCAGCAACGGGCTCGCTGCCGGCAATACGCTTGCCGAAGCGTCCCTGCATGCGCTTTGCGAGCTGATCGAAAGGGATGCCTTCTCGCTCTGGCTCCAGGCTCCGGCGGAATGCCAGGCGGCGAGGCGTGTGGATGCCACCGGCATCGCCGAACCGCGCATCGCTTGGCTGCTGCGGCGTTATCTCGAGGCGAAGATCGCGATCGAGGTCTGGGACACGACCTCGGACCTCGGCGTGCCGTCCTTCTTCTGCCTCATCGATGACCGCAACGGCAGGCCGCCGCATCTCGGGCGCTCAGGGGGCAATGGTTGCCACCCCTGCGCCCCCGTCGCGCTTTGCCGGGCCCTCTGTGAGGCGGCCCAAAGCCGTCTGACGCTTATTGCGGGGGCCCGCGACGACATTACGCCCGAGCATTATGCGATGGCCTCCTGGGCGGGAAATCTAGCCAGCCTCTTTTCCGATAGGGCCGGGCCTTCACGGCTCGAGGGAACCGCGGCGCCGGCACCCTCCATCGATACCGCGACGATCGATGGCGATTTGGCCGCGGTTCTGGAGCGTCTGGCGAATTCTGGCATCGATCGGGTTGTCGCCGTCGATCTGTCGCATTCCTCCTTGCCGGTCGCTGCGGTCCGCATCGTCATTCCCGAGCTCGAGGGGATGCAGCACAAGGCTGGCTACAAACCGGGCCGTCGAGCGAGGGAGGCCGCCCGAAGATGGAGCTGATCGCCTTTGCCGGGCCGAGCCTCGGGGCCATCGAGAGGCGGGATTGGCCTGCGGTCGAGTTTCGGCCTCCCGCCGCTTGCGGCGATATCGCGCGCGCCGTCGCCCGCGGCCCGCGCGCCATCGGCCTCATCGACGGGCTTTTCGAGACCTGCGCTTCCACCTGGCACAAGGAAATTCTGTGGGGGCTGTCGCAGGGAGTTGCGATGATCGGGGGCGCGAGCCTCGGCGCCCTGCGGGCGGCAGAGCTTGCGGCCTTCGGCATGCGAGGTGTCGGCAAGATCTTCGATGCCTACCGCACGGGCGTTCTGGAGGACGATGCCGAGGTTGCGGTCCTGCATGGCCCGGAGGAAACCGGATATCTGTGCTTGACTCAGGCGCTGGTGAATGTGCGAGCCGCGCTGAGGCGCGCCAGCGACTACGGCATCATCGCTCGCGAACAGGAATTGACCATAACCGCGGCCGCCTCGGCGATCTTCTACAAGGATCGCACTTGGCCGCTCATATTCGAGCACGCCGCGAGCCGCCTCGGTGGGAACGCGGCCGTAATCGCGGCTCTGTCCGCATGGGTGACCGAAAATCCTGTGGACGTGAAGCGGGAGGATGCATTGCAGGTGCTCGCCGCATTGAGCTCGGCAGATTTGCGTTCTCCCGACCTCGATCGGAAGTTCGAGTTCGTCGATACGTCGTATTTTGTCGATCTGCGTCAGCGGCTCGGCGTGACCATGCCCCGAGCTTGACAGGAGAGCATGCGGTGGAACGGCCTCCTCGGGCCTGGTTTCGCGGGCAACGCCGCTTGTACTACAAGCGCGAAGGCGAGGCCGTTTCGCCGGACCGGCCCTCTACACCGAAACTGTGCTTGATCCCCGCCAGGATCTCGTAGGAGCGCAGCCTCGCCGCATGATCGAAGATCGCCGAGGCGACCATCACCTCGTCGGCGCCCGTATCCGCGATGAAGCGCGCGAGGCCGCGCCGCACCGTCTCGGCCGAGCCGACGAAGGCGTAGGTGAGCATGCGCGTGGCCTGCGCCTTCTCGAGGGGGGACCAATAGGTTTCGATATCCTCGATCGGCGGGGGCAGCTCTCCGCGCGTGCCGCGCAGCATATGCACGCGGCTCTGCTGGGTCGAGGTGAAGAGACGCAGCGCCTCGGCGTCGGTATCGGCGGCGACCACATTGGCGCCGACCATGGCATAGGGCCGCTCGAGCTGCCGCGAGGGCTCGAAGCGCGCCCGGTAGATCTCGAGCGCCGGCATCAGGGCATCGGGCGCGAAATGCGACGCGAAGGCGTAGGGGAGGCCGAGCATGGCGGCGAGCTGCGCCCCGAACAAGCTCGATCCGAGGATCCAGATCGGTACGTTGAGGCCGGTTCCCGGAACCGCCTGCACGACCTGGCCCGGCTGCAGGGGACCGAGCAGGGCCTGAAGCTCGAGCACGTCCTGCGGGAAGCTGTCGGCGCTGTCGGGGTCGCGCCTGAGCGCTCGGAGCGTGCGTTGATCGGTGCCCGGCGCCCGGCCAAGACCGAGATCGATGCGTCCGGGATAGAGCGATTCCAGGGTGCCGAACTGCTCGGCGATCACGATGGGCGAATGGTTCGGCAGCATGATGCCGCCGGCTCCCACGCGCATCGTGCTCGTGCCCGAGGCGATATGGCCGATGACCACCGCGGTCGCGGCGCTGGCGATGCCGACCATGTTGTGGTGCTCGGCCACCCAATAGCGGCGATAGCCCCCACGCTCGGCATGCCGGGCAAGGTCGAGGCTGTTGCGCAGCGCATCGGCGGGCGTCGAGCCCTGGGTCACGGGCGCGAGGTCGAGAATGGAGAATTCGGGCACGCAGCTTAACTCCGTATGCGCCGCCCCGCGGCGCTCCGCCACAAGGCTCGCTGATCGGTCAGGGTCGCACCGGTCAGATCCGCCACGATGACCGCGACGGGACCGACACAGGACATTCTAACCGATATCGACGCAAGGGGCTGCCGCTGGATTTCCTCGCTGGCCACGAAGACGCTGCGGGGCGCTTCTTCTCCGGTTTGCGGGATGTTTGCATAACGACGCCGCGCTCGACATCGCAAATCGAAGATCCGCCCCCTCATGATAGCGCTTTCAATGGTCCTGGACGCCGGACCGCGCCGAGGCTACGCTTGCTGGACAATGCCGGACCTCGGGCACCGCTCGACACAATGAGCCGGCACGTTGAAGGGAGACGCGACAGATGCCTTCCCCGACCTATTTGCCCCTCTCGCTGGCGCTCGGATTTTCGCTGTTGCTCGTGGCGGCTGGCGGCCCGGCTTGCGCCCAGGACGCCCACCATTACAGCTTCGGCTACGACCAGCCCCATACCACGGGCTACGGCATCGCCGGCGATCTCTTCAACGCCAAGCTGACGGAGCTCAGCCATGGCACGATGATGATCGATCAGTTTCCCGGCGCGCAGCTCGGCCAGGAGCCGCAGATGCTGCAAAAGATCCGCACGGGCGATATCGACTTCATGATCAGCTCCACCGCCAATGCCGCGACGGTCGCTCCGGAATCCGGAGTCTTGTCGATCCACTTCATCTTTCGCTCCGAGGATCAGCTGATCAGGGCGATCGCCGATCCGAGGCTGTTCGCGGCCGTGAAGGAGATGTTCGACGACAGCGTCAAGGACGGCCATGTGCTCACCTTGGCCACGCTTGGCCTGCGCGACATGTACGGCAAGAAGGAGGTCCACAAGGTCGAGGATCTGCAAGGCGAGAAGGTCCGCGTCCAGGCGACGCCGACCGAGGACACGCTGTTTCCCGCCTATGGGTCGCAGACGGTCCATATGCCTTTCGGGAGCGTCTACACCTCCTTGCAGACGGGCGTCGTCAACTTCGCGGAGAACGGCGTGAACGTCTACGATTCCAACAAGCACTACGAGGTCGCGCCGGTGCTGTCGATGACCGAGCACGAGGCGAATAACAGCGTCATCTGGGTCAGCGACAAGGTCTGGAAGAGCTTGAGCGACGAGCAGAAGGGCTGGGTCCAGGGCGCGGCCGCCGAGGTCGGGCTTAAGGAGCCTTCACAGGCCATCGCGCTCGATCACAAATCGCTGGACAGGCTCCAGAAGCTCGGCGTCAAGGTGGTGACCGATGTCGACAAGGCGAGCTTCATCAAGATTGCCGAGCCGCTCCAGGACAAGCTCGCCCAGGGGCTCGGTCCCCACGCTGTCAAGATTCTGCAAGTGGTCCGCTCGATCCAATAAGCCCGGCGGAGAAGAGGGCCTTGCCTAATCAAGGCTCCGCCTCGCCCGGCGGCGAGCGGGCGCGAACGCAACCGCAAGCCCCCGTCGGAACCATGGCGGCGATCATCGAGGCGGATGGCGCCGCTCCGGCCGGCAAAATAAGCGCCGGCGTCGAGCTGGTCCTCGGCGCCGACCGAAAATTGAAGTGGCGCGCCCTCGACCCTGTCGAGCGGGCGCTCATGATCTTGTGCGGCGTCTGCTTGACCGGGTTCACGGCATCGACCCTCCTCGACGTCATCGCCCGCGTGCTCGGACATCCGCTGCTCTGGCCCCAGGAGGTCACCTCGACCTTCTTCATCTACGGCGTCTTCATCGGCGCCGCCGTGGCCACGCGGCGCAACGACCACCTCTATCTCTCGGCGATCACCGAAGCGATGACCGGAAGGCTGCGCCTGTTCTTCGAGATATTCAACCGGCTCGTCGTATTCGGCGTAGGGATTTGCCTTGCCGTCTTCGGTTGGGAGAACTTCCTTACGGGTTTCGGCAGCTTTCGCATGCCTTCGATGTTGCCGATTGCCTATCTATACTGGCCGATCCCGGTATGCGGCGTCCTTGTGGCGCTGTTCAGCCTGGAGCAGATGATCAACGGCCTACGCAACGGCTTTGGCTTGGAAGGCAAGCCGGCGCGGGAAATCATCTGAACATGCCGTCGAGCCTGATCCTCGCCATCATGACCGTGCTGTTCCTGACGCTCGGCTATCTCGGCGTGCCCGTCGCCTTCGCGCTCACGGCGGGCGTGATGGCCGGCTCGCTGTTCACGCCCATCACGCTGCAATCGATCGTCGGCCAGATGTTCAACGGCATCGATTCGGAGGCCCTGATGGCGATCCCGTTCTTCCTGCTGGTGGGCGAGCTGATGACCTCGGCCAATGTGGTCATCCGCATCGCCGAGCTGTCGCAGGCGCTGGTCGGCCATATTCGCGGCGGGCTGGCGCAGGTCACGACGGTGTTCAGCATGTTCTTCTCGGGCATGTCGGGCTCCTCCTCGGCCGACGTCGCCGTGCTCAGCCGCACCATGGCCATCCCGATGTCGCGCGAAGGCTATCAGCCGGCCTTTGTCGCTGCCCTGATCGCGGCTGCCTCCACCATCGCCAACCTGGTGCCGCCCAGCATCATGGCCGTGGTCTATGGCGCGATCGGCAACGTCTCGATCGCCGGATTGTTTCTCGCCGGCATCCTGCCCGGGCTGATGGTGGGCCTCGGGCTCATGGTGTTTTGCTATTTCTTCGGCCCCGTCGGCTTTCGCCGCCCACGTTCCAGCCTTCTCAACCTCGTCGGCGCGCTGCGCTCGGCGGCGCTGCCCTTGATGATCCCCGTCATCCTCCTCGGCGGCATCGTGACGGGCTGGTTCACGCCGACCGAGGCCGGCGTCGTCGCCATCTCCTACATCCTGCTCGTCGTCATCCCCTTCCTCAACCCGAGCCATTTGCGCGACGTGCCGCGCGACTTCGTGCATGCCGGGCTGATATTCTCCCTTCCCCTGTTCACGATCGCGGCGGCCTCGGCATTCGGCTGGATGCTGGCCTATCTTCGCGGGCCGATCGTGGTCTCGGGCTGGATCGGAGCGGTGGCCGGCACGAACCCGCACATCATCATGTTCCTCCTGGTGCTGGTATTCACGATCGTCGGCGATTTCATCGAGCCCATTCCGGCGATCATCATCTTCATGCCGGTGGTCAACCAGCTGACCGATCAAGCCTCGATCAACGGCGTCCATATGGGCATCGTCCTGATCATCACCTTGGCCTTCGGATTGATCACTCCGCCCTACGGGCTGTCGCTGCTGATGGCCACGAAATTCGTGGGCGTGCGTTTTTCCGCCGCCTTGCGCGCCTCGCTGCCGATCTATGTGATCTTCTTTGCCACGATCGCCTTCGCGATCTTCTTCCCGGAGGCCGTTCTTTGGCTACCCAAGACGGTGTTTCCGGAATCGGTGGGTTGCTTCAAGGCGCCGAGCGGCACCGGATATATTTGTCCGTAAGGCTGTAGGCGGACGGCTGTCTTACATCGGCGGCGCCGAGCGCTCCTCGCCGATCGCTCGCGTGGCGTCGGCGATCCGCCGAGGGGCTACCTCGGCGGCCACCGAACCGCGGTCAGAGCTTGCGATCAAAGCTTGCGATCAATCATCCGAACCTTGATCCCCTCCGTCGCAGGCATAGGGGTGCCAGTAGCAATAGTCGCCACCAAAGCCGTAGCCGCGGCCGTAATGACGACCCCAACCACGGCCGAAGCCGTGACCAAACCCGTGTCCACCAAACCCGTGTCCGCCGAAGCCCTGCCCGCCGAAGCCGTGCGCCTGGGCCGGGGCCGTGGTGGCGATGGCAGTCGCGGTCAATGTCCCGACGGCCAAGGCGGCGGCCAGCAGGGCAGTCTTGAAATTAATCGTGCGCATCAAACATCTCCTTGGGTTTTTACAAGGACCGATTCGGTCCCATCCCTTGGTCGCAGCCAAGGCCACGGAGGTTCACGCGGACGGCGCTAAAGTTTTTTGTGATGGCAGGTGGTTGTGCTTGGCTCTTTGCGACCATGGTTCTTCTAGCGGGGAAAGTCGAATAAGGTTCCACGCCAGAGGACCGAAATATGGACCTGATCCTTCGCAACGCACGCCTTCCGGGACCAGGCCCCCGAGATTTGACCAGCCAAGATCGGGCTCGCAAAGATCCCGCTCACCAATATCCCGCTCACCAACACGGGCTCGTCGACATTGGCATCGCCGGCGGAAGGATCGTGGCCATCGAGCCCGGCCTGCCCGATGCCGCCCCGCAGCGCGACCTCGGTGGGGCGCTCGCCTGCGGCGGCTTGATCGAAAGCCACATCCATCTCGACAAAGCCTGCGTCTTCGACCGCACCGCGCCTGAGCCGGGCCGGCTCGCCGATGCCATCCGCCGCACGAGCGAGGTGAAGCACGGCTTCACGGTCGAGGACGTGCATGCCCGCGCGAGCCGCGTGCTGGCCCGCGCCGTCGCCCAGGGCACGACGCGCATGCGCACCCATGTCGAGCTCGATCCGATCGTCGACCTGCGGGGGCTCGAAGGCGTGCGCCGCGCCATCCGCGACTTCGCCTCGATGATCGACGTCGACATCTGCGTGTTCGCCGAGGAGGGGCTCACCAACAATCCGGGGACGGACGAGCTTCTGGTCGCGGCCCTCGAGAGCGGCATCCGCACCGTGGGCGGGGCGCCGGGCTCCGACACGGATCGCCCCGGGCAGCTGCGGCGCGTGTTCGAGCTGGCGCGGCGCTACGATGCCGATATCGATCTGCATATCGACTTCGGCAACGTGCCCGACGACATGGACGTCGACCTCGTCTGCCGCCTGACCGACCAGGACCATATGGGCGGCCGGGTCGCCGTCGCCCATGTGACGAAGCTCACGACCCATCCGCTCGAGGACCAGCGCCTCGTCGCGCGGCGCCTCGCCGACACCGGGATCACGCTCGCCGTGCTGCCCGCAACCGACCTGTTCCTGATGGGGCGCGACCAGACATCGAATGTGCGGCGCGGCGTCGTGAACGCCAACATGCTGATCGAGGAAGGCGCCAACGCCGTGCTCGGCTCGAACAACATCCTCAACGCCTTCACGCCGTTCGGCGATTGCTCGCTGCTGCGCCTCGCCAATTTCTATGCCCATGTGGCCCAGGTCTCGTCCGACGCGCAGATCGGCGAATGCTGGGACATGCTGACCAAGCGCGCGGCGCGCATGCTCAACTGCAAGGATTACGGCCTTGCGGTCGGCAATCCGGCCGACATAGTGGTTTTCGACGCCGAAAACCCGGTGCAGGCGATCCGCGAGATACGCCAGCCCCTCGCCGCCTACAAGCGCGGCCGCCAGACCTTGGAATGGGCGAGGCCCGAGCTGACGATGCGCTGATGACCCATGTTGCAGTTCGGGCGTGCGGATGCCAAACTTCGCCCCGCACCGCGGGGGACGGGCTCGCGGCTTATCTGGTGGCGCGCCTGGGGGATGGCCCGCACAGGCGGCGAGGCTCTTGCATCACGGCGTCGATGCGGGCCTCGCGGCATGGGCTTGGGGCGTGCCGCCCTTCTGCGTTTAAGGGCTTTCGTTGGGCCGAAGGTCTTCCTGCCTTCTGCTGAATCTTGCTGGAGCGACACATGAAACTCTATCTATCGAGCTTGGCCGCCATTGTTTTCCTTTGTGCCGCCCCGCCTCTGCGGGCAGGCGATCTGCCCGACGCGATCAAGAAAGCCGGCGTGCTGCATCTGAGCATCAACGCCACCTATCCGCCGCTCGACTACAAGGACCCGCAGACGAGCAAGATCGTCGGCCTCGATGTCGATCTAGCCGACATCCTGGCCGCAAAGCTCGGGGTCAAGGTCGAGTGGACCGACGTTCCCTTCGCCCAGATCATCCCGTCGCTCACCACCGGCCGCACCGACTTCATCTTGTCGGGAATTAGCGACCTGCCGGCCCGTCGCGAGACGATGGACTTCGTCGACTATCTGAAGACGGGCGCGCAGTTCTATACGTTGTCGACGAGCGCCTATGCGGCGCCCGAGGATCTCTGCGGCAAGCGAGTGGGCACCATCCGCTCGACGAGGTTTCCCGACGACATCCGCAATTGGAGCGCGGCCCATTGCGAGGGCGCCGGCAAGCCGGCCATCGAGGTCGTCGGCGGCGAGAGCTCGCCCGATGTGAGGACCGAGCTGAAGCAGGGCCGCATCGACGCAGCCGTGCAGGGAGCCGAAACCATCCCGTTCATGAGCGCCCAGGAGGGCGGCGTCTTCAAGACGCTCGGCGCTCCCATCACGGCCGTCAAATACGGCATCGCCTTCAGGAAGAGCGATACGGCCTTCCGCGACCTCGTGGCGGACACCGTGCAGGCCATGATCAAGGAGGGCAGCTACCAGAAGGTTCTCGAGACCTGGCACCTTGCGGCCATCGGCGTCACCGACGTCACGATCAATGGCGAGCCGCGCTGACGATTTGGTGGAGCTGAGGGGAGTCGAACCCCTGACCTCTGCAGTGCGATTGCAGCGCTCTCCCAACTGAGCTACAGCCCCGGCGGCGGCCGCTGTGTAGGCTTCGGCGGCGCCCCCTGTCAACTTGGTCGTTGCGCTGCGACACGGAGGCCGAGCCTGCGGGCGACGCATGAACAGGAAGGCTCCGGGCGCGACCCGATCTCTCCAGACGCCTTATGGCTACCGCCTGGATCGGACGGTGCCGCCATTGCGCGACGACAAGCCGGTGATCGTCTTCGACGGCATGTGCAGCCTGTGTTCCGGATGGGTGCGGTTCGTGCTGCGCCATGACCGGAGCGGGCGGTATCGCATCCGCCTGTTCGGCAGGCCGGCCGCCTGCTATCGCCCAGCTCCAGGCGACGCGGACCGGTTCTTGGCGTGAGCCGCGCCCCGCTTGCCGTCCTGATCCTCGGCGGCTATGGCGTCTTCGGCGGCAGGCTCGCCGGTCTCCTCGCCGATGAGGAACATCTCGGCCTGATCGTCGCCGGCCGCTCCATCGAGGCGGCCTCCGCCTTCTGCGCGACGCATCAGGGGAAGGCCCATGTCGCGCCGATGCGCTTCGACCGCGACGGCGATGTCGAGGCGCAGCTGCGCGAGATCGGGCCCGGCATCATCGTCGACGCGACGGGTCCCTTCCAATCCTATGGGGCGGATCCCTATCGCGTGGTGCGGGCCGCGATCCTGCTCGGCATCGACTATCTCGATCTCGCCGACGGCTCCGATTTCGTCGAAGGCGTCGCCGCCGTCGACGAGGCGGCGAGAGCAAAGGGCGTGTTCGTGCTGTCGGGCGCCTCGACCTGCCCGGTGCTGACGGTTGCCGTCGTCAGGCGCTTGTCGCAAGGCATGACGCGGCTCGATTGCGTCGTGGGCGGCATCGCGCCCTCGCCCCATGCGGGCGTCGGCTTGAATGTCCTGCGCGCCGTCGCGAGCTATGCGGGACGCCCCATCCGGCTCATTCGCGAAGGCGTCCCGACGCAGGGCTTCGGCTTGACGGAGACGGAGCGCTACACGATCGCGCCGCCAGGCCGGCTGCCGCTCGAGAGCAGGATCTTCTCGCTCGTCGACGTGCCGGATCTGCGTCTCCTTCCGCGGTTATGGCCGAGCCTGCGCAGCGTCTGGATGGGCATGGGGCCGACACCGGCCTTGCTGCACCGCATCTTCATCGGGCTCGCAAGGCTCGTGCGCCTGCGGCTCCTGCCCGGCATCGCCTCCTTCGCCCCGCTGATGCATCGTGTGCTCGATGCTTTGCGCTTCGGCCGGCATCGCGGCGGCATGTTCGTCGCGGTCGAGGGGGTGGGCCCGGACGGCGAAGGTGTCACGCGCTCCTGGCACATGATCGCCGAAGGGGATGACGGGCCCTTCATTCCTTCGATGGCGGCAGCCTCGATCATCCGCCGCTGCCTCGATGGTCGCCGCCCGCTACCGGGCGCCAGGGACGCGAGCGGCGAATTGGAGCTTTGCGACTATGAGGCCCTGTTCGCGCGCCGGGCGATCTTCACCGGCGTCCGAGAGGACGGACCGGCCGAGCATATGAAGCCGCTCTATCGCAGGCTGCTGGGCGAGAGCTTCACGGCGCTGCCTCTGCCCTTGCGGGAGATGCACGACATCGGCCCAGGCCTCTCGGCCGAGGGCATGGCCAGCGTCGAGCGAGGAAGAGGCCTCCTCTCGCGGCTCGTCGGACTAGCCTTCAGGCTTCCGCCCGCGGGGCGCGACGTTCCCGTGTCGGTCCGCTTCGAGCCGAAGCAGGGCAGTGAAATCTGGCACCGGAATTTCGCCGGCCACCGCTTCTCGAGCTTTCAGAGCGCCGGACGCGGGCGAGCGCACCGCTTGCTGCGCGAGCGCTTCGGGCCCTTCGCCTTCGATCTCGCTCTCGTTGTCGCCGATGAGCGGCTCGATCTCGTGCCGCGTCGCTGGAGCTTCCTCGGCCTCCCCTTGCCGAATGCGCTCGGGCCGCGCTGCGAGGCCTTCGAATTCGCCGAGGAAGGCAAGTTCCATTTCCATGTGGAGATCGGCTTGCCTGTCGTGGGGCTCCTGGTGCGCTATCGCGGCTGGCTCGTGCCGACGAGGTGACTCCAGCTGTCATCCCCGGCGAGCCGCCATGGCAACGCGTTTGTAATTTGCACGCACCACCGGCATTGGCGGCGAGGGAAGGGGATCCAAAATTGCGGTCGGAGACAGCGAGATTCCCTTCCCTCGTCTCGCCCTGTCGGGCTCGCCTCGCCGGGAATGACAGCTCTGCGCGCCTCAATGTCCTGTGCCGTCACCTACCCTCCGTGGCTCGATCCATCCGATCCATTTGTGTAGTCGCGCGAATCACGACTCTTGTCGCGATCGCGGCCCGGCATTCCGCGGAATGCGAGCCACATGATGCCGCCGATCACGGCCACAGCCGCGCCGATCCGCAGCGAAAGATCGAGCCATGCGGGCATGCCTACCCTCGAGTCGAAAGCCCGTTTCTATCTCCGGCTCAGGAACGCCAGGCGCTCGAAGAGATGCACGTCCTGCTCGTTCTTCAAGAGCGCGCCGTGCAGCGGCGGGATGAGCTTCCTCGGATCGCGCTCGCGCAAGGTCTCAGGGCCGATATCCTCGTTGAGCAGGAGCTTCAGCCAGTCGAGGAGCTCCGAGGTCGAGGGCTTCTTCTTCAGGCCCGGCACCTCTCGCACCTCGAAGAAGACGCGCAGCGCCTCTTCGACGAGCCGCTTCTTGATGCCGGGGAAATGCACCTCCACGATCTCGCGCATCGTCTCGGCGTCCGGGAACTTGATGTAATGGAAGAAGCAGCGCCGCAGGAAGGCGTCCGGCAGCTCCTTCTCGTTGTTCGAGGTGATGAGCACGATCGGCCGTTTCTCGGCCCGCACCGTCTCGCCTGTCTCGTAGACATGGAACTCCATGCGGTCGAGCTCGAGCAGGAGGTCGTTCGGGAATTCGATTT
>JBIOEK010000052.1:0-12234 GCA_044445925.1 Hyphomicrobiales bacterium | reverse complement strand
GTGGGTGCCGTTGCCCACAACGAGTACCGCGCGCTCAAGCCGAGCGACTTTGCGCGCCTTCTCGGCAGCGACGGCCTGATTGCGGACGTGAAAGGCATCTGGCGCGACATCGTCTTGCCGCCGACCACGGGGCGCTGGGAGCTCTAGCGTCGCACGGCACCGCCGCGTCGAGGCCGTGCCGCGCGCGATGGATATTGCCATAAGCGCTCGGCATGATACGCATAGCGCAATGTTGGATTGACATGACAGCGCCGGACGCGCATGAGATCGACTAGCAGGAGGCGGGCCGCTTTCGCCCGAGCCGCCGTGGCGCAAGAGGGCCTTGGCGTCGCCCCATTGCCGCTCTGAGGCGGAGTCCGATCGAGCCTGTTCGCTGGAGGACATCGATGACGCCCATCCATCGCGAAAGAATTCCCCGCCCTCAGGCCTGGAAAAGCACCGACTTCAAGAGCAAGGAAGACCTCGTCGTGGCACTCGGCGAGGCGCAGCTTGCGGCCCTCCGCCAGGGCCTCGCCCGCGTGAATGCCGAGCGCATGGCCGTGAAGGACATCACCAAGAGGGAGTTCGACTTTCCGGCACTGGCGGATTTTCTCGCCCCCATCCTCGCGGAAATCCGGCATGGGCGCGGTGCCGCGATTCTGCGGGGGTTGCCTGTCAAGGGTGTCTCCGAGGACGCCGTAGCGGCGATGTACTGGGGGTTGGGGACGCACCTGGGCGTCGGCCTCTCGCAGAGTGCCGTCGGGGATGTCTTGGGAAACGTCGTCGACGCGACGGACAATGGAAGGAAGGCGGCGCGCGGCTACCGCAGCAATCGCGAGCTGTGGCTCCATACCGACAACGCCGAGCTCGTCGGGCTCTGTTGCGTAAGGCAGGCGAAGGAGGGCGGCGTTAGTCTTCTCGCGAACGCCCTCGCCATCCATAACGAGATTCTTGCCGCCAGACCCGACTATCTCGTGCCGCTCTATGAAGGCTTCCGCTACCATCGGCGGGGAGAGGAGGGGGAGGGCGATGCGCCGATCACGCCTTATAACGTCCCGCTCTTCTCGAATTGCGACGGTGAGGTCAGCTGCTTTTTTCTGCGCGAGGCGATGGTGCCGGCCCTGCGCGACCTCAACGAGCAGCTCACGCCGCCGCAGAAGGCGGCACTCGACTATTTCGACGAAGTCTCGCTGCGCGACGACATGGTCCTCCGCTTCACGCTGCAGCCCGGCGAGGTGCTCTTCTTCAACAATTACACGCTGCTTCATGCGCGCACGGAATTCGTCAATCGCGACGAGCCGGGCGAGCAGCGTCACCTCATGCGCCTCTGGCTCGATGTTCCGAACGGGCGAAAAGTCGTCCCGCAGATCCACATCTATGAGAACGAAGGCGGGCGCGGCGGCATCGATCGGCAGGAGGGACGCGGACGGGCAAAGGAGCAATACCTATTCTCGGCCGCCGAAGCGCGCGCCTTGCAGACATCGAGAATCTGGTAAGAGCGCGGTCATAGCGGGTTGCCGCGGCGCCGAGCGACGCCGGCGTCGACGCAACGGCGTTTTCGATTATGCATTCTCCGCATATTATCAATAAGAATTATGCCTTTTTAAAATAGAGAGGGGACTGCTATCGTCCCCTTGCCCGGGTGCAGCATCGGGGTGCCTTCCATCATCGGCGGCAGAGGCGGGGGGACATGGATTTTTCCTTGAATGAGCACGAAATGCAGTGGGCCAACGTGGCGCGGGGGCTCGCGAAAAGATTTTCCGAGCGGGCGCGGCGCTATGACGAGACGGGGGAATTTCCCGCCGAGAATTTTGCCGAGATGAGAGAGGCGGGACTGCTCCGGCTCGGCGTCCCGACGGAGCACGGCGGCGAGGATGTCGGTCATGACCCGGCGGGATTTGTTCCCAATCTCGTCGTCGAGGAGCTGGCATCCGGCTGTTCCTCGACGGCGTGGAATTTGATGATCCATTACGTCAACTGCAGCGTCGTCGCGCACACCGGGGGGCGGGCCGTCAAGGAGCGCGTGTTCCGCGATGTCACCAAGCGCGGCGCCGTCCTCGGCTCGCTCGGCAGCGAGGTGAATACGACGGAGCAGACCGCCGATGCGGCCGTGCAGCCGAAATTGACCTTCCAGTGCGAATTGACCCCCGTGGAGGGCGGCTTCCGCGCCAACGGCACGAAGCACTTCTGCACCAATGCACCGTCGGCTGATTACGTCCTGCTGTGGTCGCTGGCCCCGGGCACCAGCGACAACGCGGAAGGGCTGATGACGGCCGTGCTGCCGCGTCAGAGCGAGGGGCTGAGCTTCGATCGGAAGGGCTGGGACGAATGCATCGGCTTGCGCGCGACGGTGAGCTGGAGTGCTCATCTCAAGGATGTCTTCGTGCCTTGGGAAGCCGTCCTCGGCGAGCCGGGAGACTTCGTTCAGAACAACCCCTATACCTTCGATCTGCCGCACATAGCGCATCTCTTGGGCACCACCCAAGGCGCCTTCGATGCCATCGTGAAAATGTTCAAGGATCGTGCCTATCTGACCAAGGACCAGGTCTATATGTACTCCCTCGCGGAGATTTCCGGCGGTCTGCAGGCCGCCCGAGCCTCCTATTGGTATGCGCAATCGCTGTGGCACGAGGGCCGCTTCGACGACTGCCTGCTGGCAACCTATAACGCCCTCCATGCCGCCCGCGAGATCGGCTTGTCGTGCCTCGCGAAGGGCTTCGACATCTGCGGCACCCGCGCGCTCTTCAAATTCCTTCCCCTTGAGCGCGCCTCGCGCGATATCCGCACGGCGGTCCTCCATACGCGGGATTCGCAGCTCATGCGCATGCAGGCCCAGGCGGTTCTCGACGGCGGGAAGATGTTCTCCAAGCAGAAATACGGCAACAAGCTGCAACAGCGCCGGAGCTGGGCCGAGCTTGGCATCGTGCCGTCGCGTAAAGTCGCCTCCTAGCGCCCGGCCGCGCGAGCGCTTGCTGCCCGCGGATGACGGCCGACATCGGCGTGGCGCTCTCGCCACTGTTGCCATAACCTCGTTGCCGCTACGTCCGAGGAGAGAGGAAGCCAAGCCATGGCGCTGCATTTTTCGCAGGCGGAGTACGCCGGCCGGCAGAAGCGCGTCTCGGCGCGAACGGCCGAGGCGGGCCTCTATGGGCTGCTCATCTTCCGTCAGGAGAGCATGTATTACCTGACCGGTTACGACACCAGCGGCTATAGCATGTTCCAAGGCATGTATCTCGGCGCCGACGGGCGCCTGGCGCTCCTGACCCGCTCCGCCGATCAGCGCCAGTCGCGGCTCACCTCGGTGCTCGAGGACGTGCGCATCTGGATCGACCGGGAGAATGCCAACCCGGCGGAGGACCTCCGCGACATGCTCGCGGAGTTCGGCTGCAAGGGCCAAAGGATCGGCGTCGAATATCACGCCTACGGCTTCACCGCTCAGCGCGGAAGGCTGGTCGACAAGACCTTCGAGGGATTCTGCAAGCTCATCGATGCCTCGGACGTCGTACGGCTCGAGCGGCTGGTGAAAAGCCCGGCCGAGCTCGACTATGTCCGCGCCTCGGGCAAGCTCGCGGACGAGGCTCTTGCCGTCGCCATCCGCATGACGACGCCGGGAATGCCGCTCGGCCGCGTTTACGGCGGCATGATGGACGCCGTCATGAGCGGCGACGGCGACCCCTCGGCAAGCCGCTGGCCGATGGGGGCGGGAAGTGACGCCCTCATGGTGCGCTACCACACCGGGCACGGCGTGGTCGGCCAGAACGATCAGGTCCAATTCGAATTCGCGGCATCCTACCGGCACTATCATACCGCCCTCATGAACGTGATGCTCACGGGGCGTCCCGATCCCCGCCACCGTGCCATGTTCGAGGCCTGCCGCGAGGCCCTGGCCGGCTGCGAGGCGGTGCTGCGGCCGGGAAACACGGTCGGCAAGGTCTTCGACGTCCATGCCGCCCGCCTGGCCAAGGCCGGCTATCAGGGCCATTTTCTCAATGCTTGCGGCTACACGATGGGGGCGACCTATCCGCCGACCTGGATGGATTGGCCGATGGTCTACCAGGGCAACAGCGAGATCCTGGCGCCCAACATGGTGTTCTTCCTGCACATGATCCTGCTCGACAGCACGACCGGGCTTGCCATGTCGCTCGGCGAGACCGCGATCGTCGCGGCTGGTGCCTGCGAGCTCGTAACGCACGCGCCGCGGGAGCTCGTCGTCAATTGACGCGGGGCGGTCCGGCAGGCCGGGCCGGGCGCTGCCTCAGCGCGCGGCCAACTGGTTCTTGTGGAAAAGCCCGTCCTTCATGATGGCGAGCAGGTGGCGCCCCTGCCCCTCGAGGAGCCGTAAATTCTTGAGAGGATTGCCGTCGACGACGAGAAGGTCGGCGAGCGCTCCGGCGGCGATTACGCCGAGCTTGCCCGCCATGCCGAGGATCTCGGCATTCGTCTCCGTGGCGCAGGCGATGACCTCGTGCGGGCTCAGCACCTCCGCCTTGAGGCGAAATTCCTCCGATTGATAGGGGTGAAGCTCCCCTTCGAGATCGCTGCCGTGGCCCATCTTCACGCCGGCGGCCTTGTAGACCTCGAGGGAGGTGCGTGCTGCCTCGAGAAGCTCCTGGCAGCCCGTGATCACGTGGGAGGGCAGGCCGAATTCCTTGCCGTGCTTATGATAGCCCTTGTAGACGGTGAGGGTGGGCACCACGTAAGCGCCCTTCTCCTTCATGAGCCTGGCGGTGTCCGCATCGCAAAGGTTGCCGTGCTCGATCGTGCGGACCCCGGCCTCGACGACCCGCCGGATCGACTCGCCCGAATAGACATGCGCCATGACGTAGGTGCGCGCGGCCTCGGCCTCCTCGACTGCGGCGCGCAGCTCCTCGGGCGCAAAATGCACGTTGTTGACCGGAACACCACCCGCGATGCCGCCGGCGGCGAAAATCTTGATCTGGTTCGCACCCTTGCGCAGCTCCTCGCGGACGGCCTTGCGCACTTCCGAGCTGCCGTCGACGACGCGGGAGATCGTGCGCAGAGAATGACAGCAGGGACAGCCGAGTACGGCCTCCTCGCGCGCGCGGAAGTCGCCCTGGCCTCCTGTCTGGGCGAGGCCGAGCCCCGATACGAACATCCGCGGTCCCTTGAACAAGCCGCGGCGCACGGCCTCAGCCAGGCCCCACTCGGCCCCGCCGGCGTCGCGCACCGTGGTGAAGCCGCGGTCGAGCATGCCTTCAAGGATCGCACCGGCCCCGGCGGCCAGCAGCGAGGGCGGCATTCGCGCGAGATCGGCGAGCCGCACCGTCACCGCGATCGCATGCACATGCGCATCGATCAGCCCCGGCATCAGCGTCTTGCCCTTGAGATCGATGATCGTCCGGCCTTTGAGCTTTATCGGACGGTCGCTGACCTCGCGAATGAGCTCGCCCTCGACCGCGACATCGCAGCCGGGGCGTAAATCGCGGGAGGTGGCGTCCAAGAGCGTGGCATTGCGCAAGATCGTAACGGACATCGTTCTTCCCCAGCGAGGTGCACCCGAGCGGCGCCGCCCGTCATATTTGCGGCCAGCCCTCCGGGTCCGCGGGCGGGCTTGCGGTCGTCGGCCTGCCGCCGCCGCGGCCGCGCAGCTTGGCCAGCTCGACGGCGAAGACCGCGAGGCACGACAGCAGGATCAGCAGCGTCGAGACCGCCGCGATCGTCGGCTTGAACTCGAAGCGAACCGCATCGAGCAAGCGGCGCGGCAGCGTTGCCGCCTTGGAGCCGCTCAGGAACACCGCCATGATCACCTCGTCGAAGGAGGTGAGGAAGGCAAAGAAGACCGCGGTGATGACTCCCGCCCGGATCAAGGGAAAGGTGATGCGAAAAAACGCCCTGAACGGCCTCGCACCCAGGCTTCTGGCGGCTTGCTCCAGCGTCTCGTCGGCGGTTTGCAGATTGCCGAGCACAACGAGGATCACGAAGGGTGTCGCCAGGAGCGAGTGCGCGATGACAAGTCCGGTCCGCGTGTCGATCAGGTGGAACGGCGCGAATTCGAAATAGAGTGCTACGGCGAGGATGATCGGCGGCACGATCAACGGCGAGAGCAGAATGGACAGGACAACGGATTTCAAGGGAAGCGCCGCCCTCTGCAGCCCGACGGCAGCCATCGTGCCGAGGATTGTGGCCACCAGCATGGTGAGGATGGCGACTTCGAAGCTCGTGATCGTCGGGTAGATCCAGTTCGATTCCGAGAAATACCGCGCGAACCACTGCAAGGAATAGCCGGGCGGCGGAAACTGCATGAACGGCGCCGACGTGAAGGAGAGGGGAATCAAGATGAGGAGGGGGGCGAGGAGATAGACCATCACGGCCCCCGTCACGATGCCGGACCACGAAAACCGCAGGCGGTGCCAATGCGCGTGAAACGCCGCGGCAGCGTCAGCGAGCTTGCCGGCGCGCTGCTGCGGGCGGCCTCGGCGCTCCTTGATGCGCTGGATGAGCACGGCAAGCGGCGCCAGACGGGCAACCAGCATGGCGACGGCATGGAGGAGCCAGCGCCCGCGCGCGTTGCCGGCAGCAGTGCCGCTGCCCGTCAGGCCGAAGCCGAGTGCGCGTTGGTAGACCGTCAGAATGACGAGCGTGATCGCCAGCAGGATGATCGACATCGCGGCGGCATACGGCCAATCGGAACTGACGTTGACCTCCCGCTCGATCACCATGACGTAGGTGGCTTCCTTGAGACCGCCCAGCAAGGTGGGTGTCACCCAGAATGCCAGCGAGGAGATGAACACCAGGATCGAGCCGACGGCGACGCCGGGCAAGGTCAGAGGGAAAAATATCATCAACAGGGCGATGAGGCGGTTCGCACCGAGGCTCCGCGCCGCGCGCACCAGCCGCATGTCCACCTGCTTCATGACGCTGAAGATCGGCAGCGTCATGAAGGGCAGCATGACATGGACCATGCCGATGTACACCGCGGTCCTGGAATAGAGCAGATCCAACGGCTCGGCGATCAGCCCGAGATTGACGAGAAGCTGGTTGATGACGCCTTGACGGCCAAGCACGACCATCCAGCCGTAGCTGCGCACCAAGACGCTCGTCCACAAGGGCAGGATGAGAATCAAGGCAATGAGCCGCTGGCGCCGCGGCGAGGCGCGGATCATCGTCAGAGCCACGGGATAGCCGAGGATGAACGACATCAGCGTCACCATCGTGGCGAGCGACAGCGTGTTGCCGAGAACGCGCATCAGGCTCGCATCGCCGAGAATCCGCAGATATTGCCGGATCGTGGGTGCTGGGTATTCGAGGCTCACTCTGGCGAGATCGAAGAGCGAGGTGGCGAGTACCACGGCGAGGAAAAGCAGCGTCGGTGCCAGGAGGAAGACGGGCTTGCTGCCCGGACGCTCCCACCAGTCCATGAACGGCCCGAGCGGGCGGGCCCGGCCTCGAGAAGCCGGCAAAGGCCCGCCCTCGGGCGGCGAGCCGCTCGCGGATCGCTGCACGGCGGACGACATCGCGCGCGCTTTTAGGGGCCCGCCTGGGCTATTGACTGATGGCCCACTTATTCCACAGCTCGACGTTGAGGGCGCGGTTGGTCATGCCGGTCTTGGCATCGGTCTCTGCCCACCATTCGTCGGAGATGTAGATCGCCGTCTTCAGGTTCTCCGCGTAGGTCGGAAGCTGGGGTGCGCGCTTCGGGTTGATGAAATCGAAGGACTTGCTCGAGGGGCTGCCGACCGGGAGCTTGTTGGCCGTGGCGGCGAGCTGCTCCGGGCGGGACACGAACTCGATGAACTTCATCGCCGCCTCGTAATGCTTCGTCCCCTTCGGGATGACCCAGTAGTCGCGCTTCAAGAGATCGCCGTTCATCGTGAAGTCGACCGGAGCACCGTCTTCCTTGAGCTGGGCAATGCGGGAATGGGAAACGACGGCGAGATCGGCCTCGCCGTCCACCAGAGCCTGCGGCGCCTCGGACGAGCCCTTGGCCCATTTGATCACGAAGGGCTTGATCTTGGTCAGCATCTTGTAGGCGCGCTCGAAGTCGAGCGGATAGAGGGCGTCCGGCTTGACGCCGTCTCCGAGCAACGCGTACTCGATGGGCGGAAAGGTATAGTCGCCCGCATCCAGGACGCGCCGGCCCGGGAACTTCTGCACATCGAAGAACTCGACCCAGTTCTTGGGTGCCGTCGCCTGGCTGTATTTCTTCGTGTTCCAGGCGATCACGCGGCCGTAGGTGACGGTGCCGACCCCATATTTGTGCAACGCGTCCTTGGCGTAGCTGGCCAGCACGTCCTTGTCGAACTTGCTATAGTCGATCGGCTCGAGCAGCCCCTCATTCGCCAAGATGAAGAGATCGGCCGGAACGACCTCCGCGGCATCCCATTCGATATTCCCCGACTTCACCATCACGCGAATTTTGGTGCCGTAGGGCTGGGTGCCTTCCACGACCTTGATTCCGGTCGCCTTCTCGAAGGGCTGGAACATCGCTTCGCGCTCGGCGTCCTGGAAGGTTCCGCCCCAAGAGGAAACCGAAACGACGTTGTCGTCGGCCGCCTGCGCCTGGCTCAGGCCGAGGATTGCCGAGAGGAACGCAGCACTCAGACAGAGCTTCGATTTGGTCATCATGGCATAGCCTCCGCATCCGTTGAAAGCCTCGCTTCGTCGTCCTGTTCTTCTTGTTCCCCCATGGGGAATACGATCGCGTCCTCAAGGCGCCAGCCGACCCAAACGGCAGCACCATCGCGCAACACGGGTGCCGCCTGCTGGTGATTTGGCAGTGTCACCGTGAAAGCCTCGACGGGCGACAGGGAGACCCGGTATTTCACCGACTGGCCGAGGAAAAGAGCGACCTCGATGCGCCCCTGATAGCGATTGAGGTTGTCGCGAGCCGGCGGCTCCAAGGCGACGCGCTCCGGCCGCACCACGATGCGAACCCACTGGCCCTTGGTCAGCTCCGGCGTCGCCTTGATCCGGCACGCCAGTTTTCCCTCCGTGACGACCTCGCATTCGGCACCCTCGACGCGCGCGATGCGACCGCGGAGAACATTGGATTCGCCGATGAAATCCGCCACGAACGGCGTCTTCGGCCTGTCGTAGAGGTCGCGCGGCTCGCCCAATTGCTCGATGCGGCCGTTGTGCATGACGGCGATCCGGTCCGAGAGGATCAGGGCCTCGGTCTGATCATGGGTCACGTAGATCATCGTGACACCGGTCTTGGCGTGGAGCGCCTTGAGCTCGAGCTGAACGGCGTCGCGCAGCATCTTGTCGAGAGCGCTCAACGGCTCGTCGAGCAGCAGCACCGGAGGGTCGAAGGCCATCGCCCGCGCGAGCGCCACGCGCTGCTGCTGGCCCCCGCTCAACTGGCTCGGGAAACGGTCGCGGTATTGGGACATTTGCACGAGCGCCAGGACGCGGTCGATCTTCTCGCGGCCTGCAGCGCGTTTGACGCCGCGCATCTGGAGGGGAAAGCCGACGTTCTCGGCAACGGTCATATGGGGGAAGAGGGCATAATGTTGAAAGACGATGCCGACATTGCGGCGTTCCGGCGGCAGGCGCGTTACCGCGCGCTCGCCGATGAAGATCTCGCCGGCGGAGAGCCAGGAAAAGCCGCCGATGGCGGACAGGATCGTCGTCTTGCCCGATCCGCTCGGCCCGAGAATGGTGAGGAACTCGCCCGGGGTCACCTCGAGCGAGACGTCCCTGATCGCGTAAAGGGCGCCGTATTGCTTGGTGGCACCGCGAATGGAGACGCTCGATCCATTGCCGCCGAAGCCTTGACCCCCGGGCCGGCCCGGTTCCAGCGAGGATGGTGCGGGGACGCCCGCGCGGGCGTCGAGCCGTCCGCGAGCGTTAGGAGCGAGACGGTCCATAATCTATGCGCCCGAAGCCCCCGGAATTAAGAGCGACGGCTGCCCATAGGATTTGCGGGCCGCCCTCGAAGCCGCCAGACCTGCCGATTGCCCTCCCCAGCCGTGCCCAGCGACACCCGCCGCCGGCGGGCATGATGGGTTCTTTGTGCGGGCATCTTATCGAGCTTCTCATTCTTTTGGCAAAGGAATAATTTATATACGAACTATACTAAAAAATTATGATAGGGCAGGGCGCGGACGTGGACGGATTGCGCTCTGCCGTCGCGCAAGGAGGTGTCGGGTGGGTTCTGCCCAGCTGCCGAAGAGCCCCGACGTGAGGGCGCTGGAGTACTTCGTGAATGTGGCGGAATGCCGAAGCTTCACGAAGGCCGCGGCCTATCTTCGCATCTCCCAGCCGGCATTGAGCCGGCAGGTGAGAAAGATCGAGGATCAGCTCGGGGTCAAGCTGTTCGTGCGCAACAAGCAAGGCGTCGTCCCGACCGAGGCGGGGGCGCGGCTTCTCGAGCGCTCGATCGCGTTGCTGAACCAGCTCAAGCAAACCTGCGCCGAGATTGCCGATGAGCAGGCCGTGCCGGCCGGCCAGGTCACCTTCGGCATGTCTCCGTCGGCGGGGGAAATCCTGATGCCCGAGCTGATCCAGCGTTGCCGCAGCACCCATCCGCGCATCCAGATCAGCGTCATCCAGGGATATAGCAGCGCGCTCGAGGAGCATCTGGACCATGGGCGGGTCGATCTCGCCATCTTGCCGCTTTATGGCGCCCCGAAACGATTTGTCGATGTCATCCCTCTCATGCAGGAGCGCATCTATCTCGTCGGTCATGGCAAGGCGCCTGAAATCGGCGAGTCCATCCGGCTGCGTCAATTGGCCGGGCTGCCCCTCGTGCTGCCGACGCGCGCGAACGGGCTGCGCATGATCATCGACAACCTCGCGGCGCAGTACAACTTCAAGCCTCAGATCATCGCGGAGGTCGACGGCATGAGCTTGACGAAGGCGCTGGTCGGCAAGGGCATCGGCTTCTCGCTCTTGCCGGCACACTCGATAAGGGCGGAAGTCGCCGCGGGCAAATTCCGCGCAGCGCTGATCAGCCACCCCCAGATCGAGCGTACTCTCGTCCTCGCGACCAGGAAGGGGCAGACCCTGTCGAGGGCCGCGACGGTGATGGTTCAGTTGACCAAGGATACCGTCCAGGCGCTCGCGGAGAGCGGCATATGGAGTGCCTTGGCCACCGAGGGAAGAACCCGCGAGCAAAGGAGCCCGGCATGATCGCAAACCCGATCCCTTGGCCCAACGGGGCCCGTTGCGCCGTCGCCATCACGTGGGACATGGACGCCGACAGCGGCCTCAATTGGTACAACCGGGACACCGCGGACAATCTGGTGGCCTCGCAATCCTACGTGCGCTACGACCCGCTCATCGCCATCCCGCGCATCGCCGAGCAGATCGCACGGCTCGACATGCGCCAGACCTTCTTCGTGCCCGGCTGGTGCATCGAGAAATACCCCGCCGAGGTCGACCTCCTGCTGCGCAACGGCAACGAGGTGGCGCTCCACGGCTATCTCCATGAGCGGCCCAACGAGCTGGCACCGGAGGACGAGCGCTACTGGCTCGAGCGCGGGATCGCGGCTTACGTGAAGCAGGTCGGCAAGCGCCCGCGCGGCTGGCGCGCGCCGAGCTTCGCCTTCTCGAAGCACTCGCTCGCCTATCTGATCGCGGCGGGCTTCGACTACGATTCCTCGCTGATGGGGGACGACATTCCCTATGCGCTCAAGGACGCGAGCGGCCAGCTTCTCGAGTTCCCGACGGACTGGACCTTGGACGACTGGCCGCACTACGTCCATAACAGGGACTTCCACTACATGATGCCGATCTCGGCACCTCAGCGCGCGATCGAGGTCTTCCGCGCCGAGTTCGACGCGGCGTGGCGATATGGCGGCCTCTGGATCTCGGTTTGGCATCCTTTCGTCTCGGGCCGGCTCTCGCGCCTCAGTGCCGCACTCGAGCTCATCGCCTACATGCAAGCGAAGGGCGGCGTCTGGTTCGCCCGCCTCGATGAGGTCTGCGATCACGTGAAGACGCTGATCGCGGCGACGGCCTGGCAGCCCCGCGTCGAGGCGCTGCCGCTTTACCGCTCGCCGATCCCCGAGTTCGCCAAGCGCGCCCCGTAGGCCGGGAGGCGCTTCTGCTCCACTTCCGCGCTGCGGTCGTTGTTCATGGTGCGCTCGGTGAGCTCGGCATGGCTGCGCTGGCCGGTCGAGGCGCCAATAGGCCGAATCCCGATGCAGCCCGCTGTGCTAGCCTTGGCGGGAAGCGGCGAGGCAAAACGTGATGGGATGACGCGATGATCAGGGCCGCCTTTCTCGACCGCGACGGTGTGCTCAGCGAGGAGGTCTTTTACCCGCGCACCGGGCGCTGGGAGGCGCCGCT
>JBIOEK010000051.1:0-12307 GCA_044445925.1 Hyphomicrobiales bacterium | reverse complement strand
GGCCATCGGGCGCAGGCAGAAGGTCGCCATCGCCATCAGCGCGCCGGTGTTGCCGGCCGACACCGCGACATCGGCTTCCTTCTTTTTCACCGCCTCGATGGCGAGCCACATCGAGGACTTCCAGCGGCCGGCGCGCAGCGCCTGGCTCGGCTTGTCGTCCATCTTCACGGCGACGTCGGTGTGGTGAAAGGTCGAGAAGTCCCTCACCCCCGGATAGCGGTCGAGAAGCGGGGCGACCTCGCTTTCGCGCCCATAGAGCACATAACGGATATCGGGACGCCGCTCGCGCGCGATCGAAGCTCCGGGGACCACCACTGCGGGCCCCTGGTCGCCCCCCATCAGGTCGAGCGCGATGCGGACGTTATGCGCCATGGCTCCTTGTCTTCTGGCCCCTCGGTTCGAGCACCTGCGCCGCCCCGCGTCGCGGTCGGCGACAATAGCCGTTTACCTTCGACGCGCAATGGCGGCGAGGCAACAGGAGGGACGTCATGCCGGTGCCCGCAGCCATCGACGCGGCTCGCCGCGCCTTCATTTCTCCGTCGAAGGCTTTTGCACGTAGCTCGCGAGCACGGCGAAGGGCGATGGCGGTCTCTCGTCTTCGGCATTCTCATAGGATAATTCAACGCCGGGCTTGCGCGGATAGGGACGGATGCCGAGCGCCAGGAATTCGAGGGTGACGGCGCCGAGGTCGATCTTACCATCGACGAGCGGCTCCGGCGGGTCCTCGGCCTCGAGCGAGACGGTGATCTCGCCGCCGGCGGTGGTCTCTTTCCGCTCTGGCGGCGCCGCGAAGGCAATGTCGACAGGCTCGCGCAGCTCCGTGTCGAAGGGGTCGAGGCTGACGACGCAGGTTTGGCGGATGCGGGCAACCACCTCGCCCCTGACGCGTGCTCCTCCCGCCGACGCATCGACATGGTAGGTTGCGATGAGCGCCTCGAGCCCGAGAAGGTCGAACTCGCGCGCGATCGAGGCGCGCTCCCCGGGACTCGCCTCGACCTTGATATCGAGGCCAGGCGCCGGAAGATCCGCCACCGAGGTCAGGCGTGAGAAGACGATATCGTGACGCTTCATCGAGGCCCTCCCATGGCGCCCTCGCGGGCATCGATCCCATTGAGGCCCCTCTCCAGCATGGCATCGAGGTCGAGGCCCGCGAGCTGCCTCTCGATCGCCTCGACCCTGGAGGCGAGGCGGTCGGCATCCCCCTTCCCTCCGTCGAGGACATTGCGTCGCAAGGCCTCGACAAGCCTAGCGCGATCGCCGCAGGCAAGCGCCGCGTGATAGGCGGCGGCCCGACCGTAAAAGGCCTTGGCGAGGGTCTTCATGCGTTTCGGCACGCCCATATCGCCGATCCCTATCTCGCGCAGCCCCTGGTCGAGCCGGCGAAAGGCAAGGTCGGTGAGCTCTTGCGCCATATCCGCCGCGGGCGCCGGCAATTGCGAAAGCCGCCGCAGCACCAGCGCCAGATGCAAAGCCAACAGCTCGAAACGGCCTTCGAACGTATCGGCGACGCCGAAATCGGTGAACAAGATGCGCTCACGCGACAGCGCCGCGATCGAATCGTGCAGACGTTCGACCGGCGCGAGACGGTTGCGTCTCACAAATGGCCACATTCTGGTTACAAACCTTATCGGCAAGCTCGGCGCGTTCCGGCCGAGCTGGTTACGGTCAATATCTCGATTGGATCCAAGTCTTGATCTCGATTTCGCGCCACGCCTTGCGTTCGCATGAAGAGCGAGCTACCGCAACCTTCGCCCGCAAGGCACTTGGCTCGAGAGGCACTTGGCCCGAAAGGCACATGGGAGATGTTCAGGTGAAAGCAAGTCCATATCGGCCGCAGGCGCAGCCGGCAGGAAAAGCTCGGTCGAGCGCTCTTCTGCTCGCGGCCGCGCTCGCCTTCGCGCCGCTCGCGGCCTGCGACTCGCTTCCCGCCCTCCCCACCCTGTCAGGCTTCGGCTCCAGCCCGATCTTCGCCGGTGGCCAGACGATGACGCATGGCTATATCTTCGACGACCGGGTGCTCGACCAGATCAAGCCGGGAGCGGATGTGCAGACCGTGCTGCAGAAGCTCGGGCAGCCTTCCAACGTATCGACGGTCGGCAACCAGACCTTCTATTACGCCTCGCAGACCACCTATCAGCGCTTCCTGTTCCAGCAGCCCTCGATCGTCGACCAGCGCGTCTTCGCCATTTATTTCGACAAGAAGTTCAAGGTCGAGCGCCTGGCGAATTGGGGCCTGCAAGATGGCAAGGTCTTCGATTTCATCAGCCGCACCACGCCCTCGAGCGGCGTCGAGCAGAGCTTCCTGAGGCAGATCTTCAACGGCTCGACGAAGCTCAGCCCATTCGCACTATGATATTCGGATCGGCCTGAAGCGCCCCGCAAACCCCGCGATCTCTCGCGGGGTATTCGTTTGCGCGGCGCGGCAGACCGCGCGCAGCGACACCCTCAGGCGGCGTGCGCCAGAATGGCGAGCAGCAGCAGCGCCACGATATTGGTGATCTTGATCGCGGGGTTCACGGCCGGGCCGGCCGTGTCCTTATAGGGATCGCCGACCGTATCGCCGGTCACCGAGGCCTTGTGGGCATCCGAGCCCTTGACATGGGTGACGCCGTCCTTGTCGACGAAACCGTCCTCGAAGGACTTCTTGGCGTTGTCCCAGGCGCCGCCGCCCGAGGTCATCGACACGGCGACAAAAAGGCCGTTGACGATCACGCCGAGGAGCGATGCCCCGAGTGCCGCGAAGGCGGAGGCCTTCGAGCCCGAGATCGCGTAGACGCCGAAATATGCCACGAGCGGCGCCAGCACCGGCAAGAGCGAGGGGATGATCATTTCCCGGATCGCCGCCTTGGTGAGCATGTCGACGGCGCGTCCGTAATCGGGGCGGTCCGTGCCCTTCATGATGCCCGGCTTCTCGCGGAACTGCCGGCGCACCTCCTCCACCACGGAGCCCGCGGCGCGGCCGACCGCCGTCATGGCGATGCCCCCGAAGAGATAGGGAATCAGGCCGCCGAAGATGAGGCCGGCCACCACATAGGGGTTGGACAGGTCGAAGGACACCGTGCCGATGCCCTTGAAGTAAGGGAACATATCGGGATTGGCGGCAAAATAGGTCAAATCGTTCGAATAGGCCGCAAACAGCACCAGCGCGCCAAGGCCGGCCGATCCGATGGCGTAGCCCTTGGTGACGGCTTTCGTGGTGTTGCCGACCGCGTCGAGCGCGTCAGTCGCGTGGCGCACCTCCTTCGGCAGGCCGGCCATCTCGGCAATGCCGCCCGCATTGTCGGTGACCGGGCCGAAGGCGTCGAGCGCCACGATGATGCCGGCGAGCCCCAGCATGGTCGTGACCGCGATCGCCGTGCCGTAGAGGCCGGCGAGCTGATAGGTGGCGATGATGCCGAAGACGATGACCAGGGCCGGCAGCGCCGTCGCCTCGAGCGACACGGCGAGGCCCTGGATGACGTTGGTGCCGTGCCCGGTCACCGAAGCCTGGGCGATCGAGATCACCGGGCGCTTGCCGGTGCCCGTGTAGTATTCGGTGATCCAGACGATGAGGCCGGTGACGATGAGGCCGACGATGCCGCAGAAGAACAGATTCTTGCCGGTGATCATGACGCCGCCGCCCAGCCCCATCTCGCCCCAGCCGATCAGGAAATGCGTCGCGACCGCAAGGCCCGCGATCGACAGGACGCCGGCGGCGATCAGCCCCTTGTAGAGCGCGCCCATGATCGAGCCGTTCGGCCCGAGCTTGACGAAATAGGTGCCGGCGATCGAGGTGACGATGCAGGCCGCGCAAATGGCGAGCGGGTAGACCATGGCCCGCCCCAGGATCGCGCCATTGGCACCGAAGAAGATGGAGCCGAGCACCATGGTGGCGACCACCGTCACCACATAGGTCTCGAAGAGATCGGCAGCCATGCCGGCGCAATCGCCGACATTATCGCCCACATTGTCGGCGATGGTGGCGGGATTGCGCGGGTCATCCTCCGGTATGCCGGCTTCGACCTTGCCCACGAGGTCGGCCCCGACATCGGCGCCCTTGGTGAAGATGCCGCCGCCGAGACGCGCGAAGATCGAGATCAGTGAGGCACCGAAGCCTAGCGCCACCAGGGCATCGACCACCACGCGATCATTGGGCGCATGGCCAGCGAATTTTGTGAGGACGGAGTAGTAGCCGGCGACCCCGATGAGCGCGAGGCCGGCGACCAGCATGCCGGTGACGGCGCCGGATTTGAACGAGATGTCGAGCCCCTCGGCGAGCGATTTGGTGGCCGCCTGCGCCGTGCGCACATTGGCGCGAACCGAGACGTTCATGCCGATGAAGCCCGCCGCTCCCGAGAGCAGCGCCCCGATCAGGAAGCCGATCGCGACCTGCAAGCCGAGCAGCACGCCGATCACGACGAAGATGACGACGCCGACGATGCCGATCGTGGTGTATTGCCGCTTCAGATAGGCCTGCGCGCCTTCGGCGATGGCGCCGGCGATCTCCTGCATGCGGGCGCTTCCCGCATCCATGGCCATGACCGACTTCACGGTCACGACGCCGTAGAGGACCGCGAGCAGGCCAGCGACGATGATCAACGGCAAAGTCATGAAGTCTTCTCCAGAGGCGGACGAAATGCCGCGTCCCGGCTCGGGCGGGACGCGCGAGCGGGCCGGCGCGGAGCGATTTGCCCCGGAAGCGCCGTCCTTCTGCCAAACTTGAGGCTGGTGCGCAACCAGCCCGTGCCGCCAGCCTCTGCCACCAGCCCCTTCCACCAGCCCTTGCCACCAGCCCCTGTCCGGCCGGTCCTGGAGCATGACCCCAAGAAGCGGATACCGGTTCTTGGAAAGATCATGCTCAAAACAACCAATTTGAGCGAGATGGTGACTCGAAGGAAAATCATCCCGCATCTAGAGCCTGTTCACATTTGGGCTCCAAAAACTTACGTTTTTCAGCGATTGCGACGCTGATGGCTTCAGTTTCGGGATAGGCGTGCCGGGCAGGCCTGGACAATCCGAGCTTCAACCCTATCACTCTGAAATATATTGGCTTTCCATGGAGAAACCGCTCGCTCCGCGGCGATCACTAGGCCTCGAGAATGTTGAGGAATGTTGATTTTCGACATTGCATGTTCGGATTCTGGTAGCCGGCTATTTGAATGGTAACGACGCTGGACGCACTTCGACGCGAGCACTTCGTCGCAAGCACTTCGACGCGAACACCTGGGCCCGTGCCGCGCAGATCGCGGCCCGGGCAAATTGAGGCCGCGCGAAATCGCTGCTGCACCACCAGAGCAAGCTCGCAGCGCCAAAGCCACAGATTCAACCGGTCAAAAAACCGTGCCCCGGCCAGATGCCGCGGCACGTCATCTCGAGGGTGCATGATAATCGATGCGCGACGAGAACACAACAGGAACGAGGCGGGTCGAAGGCGACCGAACGTCGCGATTTCACTAGGCGACCGCCACGCGCCGCCCTCGGCGGGAGGCGAGAATCAGGGCGGCGCCCAGGAAGGCGGCGGGGAACACGGTCGCCGCGATCCCGCTCCAGCCGAAAACCCCGAGCAGAACGCCCGAGAAATAGGCGGCGAAGGCCGTGCCGCCGAACACGACAAGATCGTTGGTCGCCTGCACCTTGGCGCGCTCCTGCGGGCGGGTGGCGCCGGCGACGGCCGCGGTCGCCGAAAGGAAGGCGAAGTTCCATCCCACGCCCAGCAGCATCAGCGCCACGTCGAAATTGAGGACGCCGATGCCCGCTTCCGCCACGGCTCCGCAGGCAATGAAGATGGCGCAGCCCGCAAGGCCGATACGAGCGACGCCGAAGCGCGCGATCAGCCGGCCGGTGAAGAAGCTCGGCGCGTACATGCCGATGATATGCCATTGGATGGCGTAGGCCGCGTTCGTGACCGACAATCCGCAGCCGACCATGGCGAGCGGCGTCGAGGTCATCATGAGGTTCATCGCGCCTTGCGAGACCATGCCGAGCAGCATGGCGGCGATGAGCCGGCCATCGGCGAGAATCTCGCCGATCGGCCGCCCCTTTCCGACCGGAACCTGATGCGGGGGCGGGGCGCGCAGAAAGAGGAGGACGAAGAAGGCGATACCAGCGAAGAGCGCCTGCGCCACATAGGTCGCCGCGAACAGGTAGGGCGCCCACATATCCTGCGTCGTGATCACGAGCTGCGGCCCGACGAATGCCGCGGCGAGCCCGCCGCCTAGCGTGAGCGCGATGGCGCGCGGACGATAGGCGGGCGTCGCCGTATCCGCCGCCGCAAAGCGGTACTGCATCACGAAGGCCTGATAGGCGCCGCAGCAGAAGGTGGCGAAGCAGAACACGACGAAGCTCGCCCCGACGATCGCTAACGCGCCGATCAGCCCTGCCAGCACGCCGAACAGCGCCCCCCCGGCGAAGCCGTTGCGCCGGCCGAAGCGGCGCATCGAGAAGGCCGCCGGGAAGGCGAAGGCGGCGGTGCCGAGCACGAAGGTCAGGACCGGAATGGTGGCGAGCTTCATCTCGCCCGTCAGCATGCGCCCGACAAGCCCGCTCGTGGCGACAACGACGCTGGCATTGGCGCCGGCGAGCGCGGCCGCAGCCGCCAGCACCCAGGCATTGAACCGAGCCAGACGGTCCCCCGCCTCCCTCATTGCCGCCATGTCCCTTCTGCCATGTCGTTTGTGTCCCTAGCGCTGCGGTTCAAACGCACGATTCCCGATCAAATGCGGGAGCCGCAATGCTCTTGAACAGGCTTTCCGGGCCGGCGGCCCCCAGGATCTGCCTCTTTCGAGGATCCCGCGCGCACACGATGGGAAAAGCGCGGAAGCGTCAATGGCCAGCCGTCATGGCAGGCATCCTCGGCCTGACGACGGTGTGAGGGGAATTGGCGTGCCGGGCCTTGGACAAGGCGCATGATCTCGCGATATCGTGCGGTGAGGTCAAGCTGGAGAGTTCGATGCCGAATAACCTCGTCTCGACGCAATGGCTCGGCGAGAATCTCAAGGCGCCCGATCTCGCCCTGATCGACGGCTCCTGGTATCTGCCGACGCTCAAGCGCGACGAGGAGGCGGAATATCTCGCGGCGCATATCCCGGGCGCGGTGCATTTCGACATCGAGGAGATCAGCGACCACACCTCTTCCCTGCCCCACATGATGCCGGCGCCTGAGCAGTTCGCGCGCCAGATGAGCGAGCTCGGCATCGGCGAGGGGATGGATATCGTCGTTTATGACGGGGCGGGGCTAGGCTCTGCGCCACGCGTCTGGTGGATGCTGCGCGTCTTCGGGGCGCGCCATGTCCGCATCCTCGATGGCGGCCTGCCGAAATGGCGAAGCGAGGGCCGCCCGATCGAATCAGGCCTCGTGAAACGCCAGCGGGCGCTGTTCACCACCCGCTTCGACGCTGCGGCCGTCGCCGATCTCGGCCGTGTCCGCACGGCGCTGGAGACGGGCGCCGCCCAGGTCGTCGATGCACGCTCGGCCGAGCGCTTCAGCGGCGCGGCGCCCGAGATTCGCCCCGGCATAAGCAGCGGGCATATGCCGGGCGCGCTGAACGCGCCTTCGACCTCGCTTCTCGACCAAGGCCGGCTGAAACCCTTGAGCGAGCTTGCCGTTCTGCTCGACCAGGCGGGCCTCGAGCGCGACCGGCCGGTGATCACCAGCTGCGGATCGGGCGTCTCGGCCGCGATCATCTCGCTGGCGCTCGACGAGCTCGGACGCCCGGCGCAAGCCCTCTATGACGGCTCGTGGACCGAATGGGCCTCGACCGAGGGCAGCCCGATCGCGACGGGGCCTGCGAAACCCTGATCGCTGCGCTTCCTTGCAGATTGGCCGCCCGATCGCTCGGCCGGCGCCGGCTGCGGCGGGGCAAGGGAGGCCGCTTCGCGCACGGGCTCATCCCTTTGCCCGCGGATCCGCTGCCAGGCTTTGACGAAGGGCAGAAGATACATGGCGCGGACCGAGTGATACTCGCCCTCCTCATGGCCGTTCATGCCGATCTGGATCGCCTCGTGCTTGTCGACCGCGTAGAGCGTGCCGAACATCCAGTCCCAGATGGCGAAGACGAAGCCGAGATTCTTGTCCCAATGGCGCTGCGCCACCGAATGGTGGAGCTGGTGATGCGCCGGCGAGATGAAGAGCTTCCCCCAGATGCCCTTATAGGGCACCCAGATATGGGAATGGCGCAGATGGAAGCCGAAGAAGTAGAACACCAGCAGCAGCACGTTGAGCTGCAATATGCCGAATATCTGCGCCTGCGGTCCCAGGAGGAAACGGCAGAGCGCCAGCGCGACGCCCCCGAAGAAGCCCGAGAACACGATGTTGATGGCGTCCTCGAGCGGATGCACGCGCCCGGCGGTCAGCGGCGTCAGCACCTCGGCGGAGTGATGCACCTTGTGGAACTCCCACAAGACCGGAACCTTGTGCAGGAGCCAGTGGCCGAACCACAGGCCGAAATCCATGGCGAGGGCCCAAACGAGCGTCGCGAGCAGGATCGAAAGCCAGGAGGGCGCGGCAAGCTCGGGCGAGACCGCGACGGCGTGCAAGATCTTGTCCATCGCCTCGACCGAATATGCGGTCACCGCGATGAGGGCGCCGAAGGCGAGCGCGAAGAGGAGCTTGTTGACGAGGAAGAACCAGTAATCGGCGATGGCCGAGGGATGCGCGTAGATGTGCCTGGGGGAACAGATAGCGCAGCAATCCCTCCTTCCTCAGCTCCGGATCGTGGCGCGCCTCGAACAGGAACACCACGCAGGCCATGCCGAAGGAGGCGGCGAGATAGAGCGTGAACCAGCGATTGGTCGGGTCTTGGAACATCCCCACGAAGGCCGAGGCGGGGTTGGTGCCGGATATGGTCTCGAGCATGCGGGCCTCGCGATTCTTGAGCCCATAGCTTTAGGCAGTCAGGGCTAACCGGAGGTAAACCGCCATGCGACAAGGCGCTTCATGGTCAGTGATTCCTGGCGGTTTGCTCGATGAGGCCGGCGATCGCGTCATTGGCGGGCACCGGCGTCGCGGGGCGAGCCGCCTTCTCGATCGTCTGGCCCTTGCCGGCGCCGGGCTTTATCGGGGCCGGCGGCACGGGGGCCGGCCCGCCGAGGAGGTCGGCGATCGGATCCTTGACCGGATCTTTGACCGGGTGCTTGCCGGGGGCGGGCTTTGCGAGCGTGGCCGAGCCCTGCTCTGAAGGGCGTCCGAGCCCTGGCGGGCGCGCAGGCGGCAGGATGACGGCGCCGGCATCCTCGCCCGCAGGGGCTGGAGCAGCGGGCTGAGCCTCGGGCACCTTCCTCGCCGGGACGGCGGCTGGGCGTTGCGGCTGCAGCGCCGCCTGGCGGAACAAGGGGGCCGGGTGATGCTCCGTCTGCATCCACAGCGCATTGGACGAAACCGCGGCTCCGAGGCCGCCGAACAGCAGCGTCAGGGCGACGCTTCCGGGATGGGCCAGCACGAAGGCGCCGACCCGCCTCGCACCCTTGGACAGGGAGGAAGCGCCCTTGGCGCGCGCGCGCTGAGCGTAACTTCGGCATTGCGGTCTCGTCACGGCCAGCATGCATCAAACCCTTCGTATGAGCCTTGTCTCAAGGCAATCCATTCGTCTCAACGCAAGTCGTTTGTCTCAACGCGAGTCGTTTGTCTCAAAGCAATCCTTGGCCCACGGCATCAGGCGACCGCCTGGGCGCGGGGTGAGCGGGGCCGCGCGTCGATGCGCGGGATCGACATGGCGGGTGCGGCCTGCGCCGGCTGCTCCGCCGGCAGGCGGACGCTGACGCAGGTCCCGGCGCCCGGCGTGCTCTCGATCTGCAGCGAGCCGCCATGCAGGCCGACGAGGCCGCGCACCACCGAGAGGCCGAGCCCCGTGCCCTCATAGGGGCGATCATAGGAGGATTTCGCCTGGAAGAACGGGTCGCCGAGGCGCGCGAGGTCGCTCGCCGCGATGCCGATGCCGGTGTCGTCGACGGCGAGCTCGACGAGGGAGCCCACCCGGCGAAGCTGCACCTTGACGCGCCCGCCTTTGGGCGTGAACTTCACCGCGTTCGAGACGAGATTGATGACGATCTGCCGGCAGGCGCGCTTGTCGCCTTCGAAGGCGAGCCCGTCCAGGGGTGCGGTGGTCGTCAGGCGCACGCCGCTATCTGCGACCTTGCCGTCGACCATGGCGCAGGCCGATTTCACGAGCTCGGCGAGATCGAAGCTCTCGACATTCAGCTCGAAATGGCCGCTCTCGATGCGCGAGGCGTCGAGGAAGGAATTGACCACTTCGAGAAGATGGGTGCCCGAGTTGTTGATGATGCGGGCGTAGTCGCGCAGGCGGGCCGGGTCCGAAGGGCACAGTTCCGGACTGGCGAGCATTTCCGAGAAGCCGATCACCGCATTGAGGGGCGTGCGCAGCTCGTGGCTCACCGTCGCCAGGAAGCGGCTCTTCGAGCGATTGGCCTCCTCGGCCAGGATGCGGGCGGCTTCGAGCTCCTCCTCGCGCGCCTTCTGGGCGCTGACGTCGCGCATCACCGCGACGATCTCGATGCGCTCCTCCTCGATATTCTCCGAGATCACCGGATAGGCACGCAGATCCGTCCAGATGAAGCGCGGCTCGGCCCGGCCGGGCTTCGACGGCTTGCCCGATTTGTCTCTCGCGGTCCGGTCGTCGCGCAGGCGCACGAGCACGTTCGCGGGCTCGCGTCGGGCGCCGGCGTTGGTGATGGTCCTCAGAAAGGCGGGGCGATCGGCCACATGCACGCGCTCGAACAGGCCGTGGCCGATGAGCTCATGGGCCTCGACGCCGAGAAGCGTCATGGCGGCGCTCGAGGCGAAGGTGCAGGCTCCGCTCGCGTCATGGCGCGTGAACAGATCGCTGAGATGCTCGAGGATGGCGCGGTTGCCCTCGCGCAGCCGGGTGAGCGCACGCTCGGTCCTCACGACGCGCTCGCTCGAATTGAGCATCTTGAGAGCGGTGAAGATCAACGCCGTCAGCACGAAGACGGGGGCGACGATGAACGATGACGGCGCCTCGACGGGCGTCCAGCCCAATATGGCGCATAGCGCCAGCGCGCCGATCGCGGCGACCGCGGCAAAGCCCGCGAGCAGCAATTCGCGTCGCGACACGCGCTCGATCGATTCCAGGGGTGCGAGAATGAGCCAGGCGATGGCAGGCGAGAACACGCCGCCCGACAACAGGGCCGTGACCCCGACCGTGATCACCAGGGAAGCCGCGGCGACGAGGCGTGCGAGATCGAGGCGTCCGGTGCAGACGGCGAGGATGGCCGCGCCCATTGGCGCGATCAATCCTGCGAACAGGGTCATTTCCAACGGGTCGAGCCCCCCGCCCATCAGGGCGAAGGCCGGCAGCGCCGCGGCAGCGATCAGCCCGATCAGCACGCGCGAGCCGATGAACTTGACGTGCAGCGCGGCAAGCCGCCTGTCATTCGAGACAGAAGGATGCACCAAGCCTTCGGCGAGGCCCCGCAGCAGCCGCTCTATGGATGTTTGACGCAACACGGCGAAAGGCGACGCCCATTTCTCTTGCACGACGATCAGGCTCGCAAATAGGGCTTAAGCTATGCCTAAACGGCGTCGGCAATTTCACGAAAAAAGGTAACGAGCGGTGGCGCGGCCGCGAAAAGCCGCCGAGATGGTGAAGAGATGCTTTCGGCTTCGCGCCCCGTTGGCGCCCCGTTGGCGCTGATGTTGGCGCCCATGTGGCGCGCTTGTGGCCCCCATGCCGCTATGGTTGAGGAATGGTGAAGTCCGTCCCTCGATTTCGCTTCAAATTCGAGCGATCGGTTTCGCGCCGCCTTGACGCGTCCTTGCTAGGGTGACCTCGCGATCGCTGGTGCCGCTAGGCGCTTTGATCGCGTCTGGGGAGACGGGGTCATGTGGTTCATCATTCGCACGGCATTCTGCGTCGGGGTCGTCTTCTCGATGGCGCCCGGCGGCGATGCTGGTGCCGAGCTCGGCTCGGCGCAGGCGGCGTTGAGCGCGCTCGCCGCGCCTTCGCTGCGCAATCTCGCCGAAGGGGCCTTCTCCATCTGCCAGAACGACGCGAAGCTTTGCCTCGAGGCGGCCCAACGCTTGGCGGGCCTTGGCGACGATCTTGCCTTGCCGGCCCCCAAGACCGGAGCGCCCGGCGGCACGCGCCTCGTCTCCGACACGCTGACCGCCGCCGACCGGGCCGCCCCCTGGCACGGCAATTCGAAGGAGCAGCGCCCTGCCGCGCGCCGGCGCCTCGCAGCGCGGCCATAGGGCACCGATCCCTCCCCTGCGGACTGTTCGATTCACACATCCGCGCTGGGCGCTCTTCCCTCTCCCCTCGCGGGCGCCGCTATGACATTCACACATCTATCC
>JBIOEK010000050.1:0-12367 GCA_044445925.1 Hyphomicrobiales bacterium | reverse complement strand
CGGTTATCTTCCCGCAGATTGGGCGCTACGATCATCACGGTGCCGCAAATCGTCGTCGCGCAGAACGAGATTTCGCGTGGACACTGGTTAAAGTCGGGTGGAAGGCCATACTTGGCCTTCAGCCAAAAGCGATCGTCGTCCGCGAAGGTGATGTAGGACACAGGGCATTGGCAAATCTGAGCAGCCAGTTCGCCAATTTCATCATAAGCGATTTCCGGCACGGTACCGAGAATATTGAGCGCTCGAACCGCAGCGAGCCGCTCCGCTTCGTTGGCGGGCGTTGAGTATGGCATGGCAGCGCCTCTGTCAGAGTTCTGGGCGACCGCCTAGCCAGTAGGTTCTCCTAGGCGCGTCGGAAGATATCAGATTTCGGGATTGAGGCCAGCGGGCCATGTTGACTCTCCGCGACTGACGGCCTTCCACCCAAAGCCGTCCCAGGCGGCCATGCCGTGCGCGGCGGCATAGTCGGGATCGAGATCGATCGACCGCTAGAGCAATTCCAGCGCCTCCGTGTTCGACTGCGGGGTCTCCTCGTGAAACTTCGCCATTGCGCGCAGATAGCGGTCACAAGCGTCGAGGCTTTCGGTCGGCTTGCGCCTGGCGCGCTCGGTTTCGGCCTGCTCCAGCTTGGGAGAGAGGCTTGATTCCGGCGTGCTCCGACGCGCAGGATTGCATGGGTAGTCCTCTTTGGGTCGGGCTTGGTGATCGAGTTGGTCGGAGCGTTCGAGCGCGTCTCGCGTGACCGCTATCGTGCCGGCGCGGCGCGAGGATGACGCCTCGTCACGTCGAGCTTTCGTTCACGCGCGGCCTGCCATCCCTAGACAGACGGATTCTGTCGCGTCTCGCCATGGCTCGCAGACCCGCCGAGATAGCCGTGATTGCCTCGCCTATTTCGGGGGCCTAGCATGCCGGAAGGAACTCGCGGCAGGAACCATGACGAAGAAGATGGCGTTGATCGTTGCATGCCTCCTGGTCGACGGACCGGGGAGTGCTGCGGCCCAGGAAGGGAGTTTCGCTTGCAGCAAGATTTGCTGGAATCCGGCCTCGAGCAGCGCGATCTGTTCAAGCAAGCTGGCTACGCAGTTGGAATTGACCTCGTATATATGGGCGGCTCAACATGACATCATTGCCAAAGGCAAGGGCATAGTCTTCTCAATCGGGCTCAATACACCCTGGCAAGATTGCTCAAACAATAACGGGCCGGGGCGGTCGGTTTCGGTTTCCGGCTATGTCAGGGTGCAAAGCGTGAGCGGCTTTACCGTGGGAGCCTTGAAGGTTGGCGACACGATCGAGATAAGAGGAACGGGGGTCGCGGCGGACCAGAGGAACGTGCTCTTCTTCGCCGATCCATCCCACAACTGATCGCTGGATGCTTGAGGCGTGTGGCCTGTGGAGAAGATTTAAGGTTCTCGTAATCCCCCCGCCTGCACGCGGTGAGCATGGTAGGCATATGAGGGATCTGTTTGCGGCCGGACGTCTTTGTGGTGCCTGCGGCGTATTGGGTTTGGCCATGCTGGCGCCGCCGGAGCCGGCGAGAAGCCAAGCTCTCGAGCCGCAGCCTGCCTTCAGCGAGGCGGCATGCGACCTTCCCAATCTGTCCCAGCCGGTCCAGATGAGGCTGCGCTGTGGGACGGTGAGCGTTCCGAGAAACTACGGCGAGCCCGGCGCTGGAATCTTCAAGCTGGCGGTGGTGGTCGTGAGGAGCGCCGAGCAGCCCACCTTGTCCGACCCCGTTGTCTATATCAACGGCGGTCCTGGATCGCCTCTCACGATCTACGCCGATCATCAGGCCCAGATTCCATATGCCCCGCGCCGCGACCTCATCTTGGTCGATCAACGCGGCACCGGCCGATCCGAACCGGGCCTCTGCCCTGACCTCAACGGCCGATTGCTCGAGGCCAACATCGCGGTCGCCGCGCAGCCTACCGATGAGGCCTTGGCGCGGCGCCAAGCCGCCTACATGGCGTGTCGGGATGAATCGGTCGCTCACGGCATCGACCTCGGCGATTTCGGAACCGAGGTGACAGCGCAGGATTTCGAGTGGGTGCGCAGAGCGCTCGGGGTGAAGCGCTGGAACCTCTACGGCGAATCCTATGGGACGACCGTCGCCATGACGCTTACGGCGATGCACCCCGATACCGTGCGCTCGGCCGTTCTCGACTCGATCTATCCGCCCGAGCCGACGCCCTTATGGTCTTCCATCGTGGCGGGCGCGCGCGGTGCGTTCTTCGCCGCATGCGCACGCGATGGCGCTTGCTCTTCTGCCTTTCCCGACCTCGCCAACAGCTATCGTCAAGCGTTGGAGAGGCTCGGCAAAAATCCGCTGAGCGTGATCGTCCCGCCGCAGCTGCGCCGGCCGGAGAATCGGGTGGAGTTGACGGCCACCCTGTTCGAGGCGCTTATCGCCAACCTGATCTATTACCCAAGCTTCTATCCCAATCTGCCTCGCCTCATCGAGAGAGTGCGCGATGGCGACGGCGATGGCCTCGGGGCGGTCCTCGCGGCCGTGATGGCCGGCCGCGCGGCGGGAAGCATCGGGACCAATGCGGCGGTCGAGTGCCGCGACCGGGCACATTATCGCGATAGGCTTTCGGACGGCGCGAGCGTGCTGGACCGGATGCTGCTATACGGCATCTGCGATACGTGGTCGCCCCTTGGTCCCGCGCCGCTCGTTCCCGCCGGCACCGATGTGCCGACCTTGGTTCTGGCAGGTGAGTTCGACCCTGTCGCCGGGCCTGACCTCAGCCGCCAAGTCGCGCAGCTGATCGGCAGGAACTCCCACTGGGTCGAGGTCGCTCTTGTGGGCCACAACGTCAGAGCCTTCAGCCCATGCGGTGCCAAGATCGCCGCGGGCTTCATCGATCAGCCGATGCTGAGGCCCGACATTTCCTGCGCCGATCGGACGGCGCCGATCGGCTTCCTTCCTAAATGACAGGGCGGGGGATCGTCATTGCGAGGAGGCTGTCATCGCAAGCGCGGGCCTTTAGCCGTGAGCCAAGCCTGGCGCGAAGCAACGACGCGGCCGGTCACGACACGACATGATCGCAGCGGTCACGGGGTCCGGCCCGACCGCTCCCGATAGATAATGAACCCGCCTGCGGCGACGATCAGCGCCGCGCCGACCAGCGTCGGCGCTTGCGGGATGTCGCCGAAGGCGAGATAACCCAGCACGATGGCCCAGATGATCGAGAGGTACTGGAACGGCGCCACCACTGAAGCCGGCGCCAGCTGCAAGCCCCGGTTCACGCAGAAATACCCGGCGACGGCGATCACCCCCACCGCCGCCATCAGCCCGAAGCCGGCAAGCGTCGGGGGCGTCCAGGCGAATGGCAGCGTCATCGCGCCGGCGAGCGACAGCGCCACGAGCTGCAACGCCACCAGCACCGTGCTCGAGGCTTGCCGCACCCGTCGCGTGATGGCGAGGAAGACGGCGTAGATGAAGCTGCCGCTGAGCGCCACCAGCGCCGGGAAGGACAGCGCGCTCCCCGACGGCCGCAGCGCCACCACGACGCCTACGAATCCCACCAGCGTTGCCACCCAGCGCGCCGGGCCCACCCGCTCCTTGAGCGCCACCGCGGAGATCGCCGTCAGCAGGACCGGTGCCGCGAGATAGAGGGTCGAGACCTCGGCCAGCTGCAGCAGCGACACCGCCCAGTAGAAACAGGCGATCTCGGCCGCCGAGAACAGCATCCGCGTCAGATGCAGCCACGGGCTCGTTTGCGCCGCCGCCTTCAGGTCGCGCAGCCGGATGAACGGCACGAGCAGCAGCAGTGCGAACCCCGCCCGCACCAAGAGGGCCTCGCCGTTCGGATAGGCATGCGTGAGGTATTTCGCGAGCACGTTGTTGCAGGCGAACACCAAGGTCGACAGCGCCATGAGCAGGATGCCATTGAGCCGTGAGCGCTTCTCGGCTGCCGCCGGTGCGTCAGGAGAGGCCGATCTCGTCGCGTCCGCGGATGTCATCGCACTCGATCGAGGATCCTACCCTAGGGGTGGCGGCTTCTCGAACCTTCGCTGGTCGTTTGGCACATCCCCGGACGAAGCTGTCCCAGTTTTTTCGTTATCTGGCTAGGCCTATTTCCTCTTCGCAGC
Organism: Hyphomicrobiales bacterium; assembly: GCA_044445925.1. GTDB lineage: Bacteria > Pseudomonadota > Alphaproteobacteria > Rhizobiales > Beijerinckiaceae > GAS188. The sequence continues at coordinate 8,275 of JBIOEK010000050.1, read as the reverse complement.
TGCGGCATGCGGCACCGACCGGCCGTTCCGAGCGAAGGATCGAGCGACGAACTTTCAAGAATCTCGATCAACCTTTGGAACCATATTGGAAATCCTTCATTTCCCTCATATCCCGCACCTTTTGCGGTGAACGAGGCTGGGCGCCGCGCGGTGCACAACGCGAAAGGAGATTGACATGGCGTTCAACGACCTGATTCCCTGGAGGACCAGCCGCTCTCCCGCCCATCGCGAACAGGAGCCCTTCAACTCCCTGCAACGGGAGATGAGCCGGGAGATGAACAGATTATTCGATGATTTCTGGGGCGGCTTGGCACCGCGCCTTTCTTCTCCGACCGGTGGCAAGCTTCTCTCTCCAAGCGTAGATTTGCATGAGACCGATCAAGCCTATCGGGCTACGGTCGAGCTGCCCGGCCTGAATGAGGAAGATGCCGAGATCAATTTTCGCGACAACAGCCTCATCGTCAGCGGCGAGAAAAAGGCCGAGCATGAGGAGAAGGAGGATGGCCGCCACTATATGGAGCGCAGCTATGGCCGCTTCCAGCGTGTCATCGCCTTCGCTGCCGAGGTCGACGCCGACAAGGTGCAGGCGAAGTTCGAGAAGGGCGTGCTGACGATTGATCTGCCCAAGAACGCCAAGGCGCAGGAGAAGACTCGCCGGATTCAGATTAATTCCGACAAGCGACAATCGCGCCATTAGCGGCGCGTAATGCTTGTCGTTCCCGCTCTTGCGACTGCGCAAGCGCGGGCTGCGCGGCAGCTGGGCGAGCTCGGTTGCCGGGCCCCGACCTTAGGAGCAGGGGAGCGTCACCGATCTCAACAGAGAGGAATTGGGATTACGGGAATGGATTACGGATTTATGGTGACACGTAGCTATTTCCCTTATTTGTCCACGACCCAGGTGATCGACCGCCCGGTACCGACGTGATCGCCTCTCCGGCGCCGGGCAGTCGACGACACCCGCCTGCGGGCCCGGCCGCCGCTCCCAGGCGGAGCCTTCAGCGTTGAAGCGTCCTGGCATTGAGCTTGGCCTCCCATTCCTGGCCAAGCAGCGCCTGCCGGAGGCGATCTCCCAGGCCTCGCTCAAGCTCTTGCCGAGCGCCCGCTCTTGGGCCAGCCGCTCATGCCTCGCATTCTCGAGGGCCGGCATCAGGCGGCTCTCCTCGCCTTGCGCGGCTCGAGCGGTCTTGCGATCCGATGCTAGCCGCAGGCGAAATCCTCGCGCACCGGCGCGAATAGCGAGCGGTATTCCTCTCCATTGAGGAACAGGGAAGCCCGACGCGTAGGGCGATCACCTTTCCTTAAAGCGAAGCAGCTCACAATCGCCGCATGACGGGATCCACCGACCAAATTCTACGAGAGTTCTCGCTTCTCGGCGGAACGGACTCCGAGAAGGCCGAATGGCTCCGCGGAAGGCTCGCGACCTTCTCGGAGGAACTTGCCTTCGAGATCGAAGGCCGGCTGGTCGAGGAGCCGACCTTTGTCGGAGAGCAGTACAACAGGGCCCTCAAGGAGGCGGCCGCGATCGTGCGGGCGGCCGCCGGATCAAGGTAACCCTTTACGCTGCCCAGTTCCGCTCCCGCATGCGAGGCTGGATCGCCGATCTCGACGCGAAGCTCCATCGCCTCAAAAAAAGCAAAACGCCCGGCTGCTTATTCAGCTCCGGGCGCAAACAGGTCGCAGGAATCGACTTTCTTCAACCTTTCCGGCGCGGCCCGCCGGTCCTCTATGGCTTCCCGCCACGCTTCGCTCGCGGCTGAAGGCTTGCGCTCGCCATGACGCGTCTCGTCATTGCGACAAGGCAGTCATGGCGACAAGGCAGTCGTCGCGAGGGGGAGAAGCCGCCGAGGCAATCCGGAAGCCTTCGAGATCCGGGGCCCGGTCCGCGGCTGTCCCCTATGGGTTCTTGCTCGTTCCTATTCGAGCGGCGGCCGCCGGTCGCAGACGCCGAGCTCCTTTTCCAGCGCCCGCCCGATGCGCAGGATCGTGCCTTCGTCGAACAGCCGGCCATAGAGGCACAGCGCATGCGGCACCGTGAAGGTCGGGCCTGAAGTCGTCTTGGCCTGCTCGAGCCTTGCCTTGGCGAGCGAGAGGGAGCCGCGCGTCGGCGATTGGCGAAAGCCCGAGCGCATGACGAGGCAGGGATGCCCGGTGAAATTGCTGACGACCAGCATCGGTCCGACGAGGCAGGGCCCGATCATGGCGTCGACGCCCTTGAAGGCTAAGTCCATGTCCTGCATCACGCGGCGGCGCAGGCGGTCGAGCTGGATATGGTCGATTGCCGAGAGGAAGCGCGCCATGCGGAATTTATTGGGCCAGGCGGCCGGCTCCTGCCAGGCGAGCTCGTCGTCGCGATTGTCGAGGGTCAGCTGCTCGAAGGCCGCCGCCGCCTCGGCGAACAGCACGTTCATCAGGGACCCGTAAGGCAGGTCCGGCCGCTCGAGCGGCACGAGCTCGAGGCCGATGCGCCGCGCCGCGTCGAGCGCCGCGCGATCGAGCTCGCCGGCTTCCGGCAAGGCGAGGTCTTGCGGGAAGTAGCCGAGGCGCAGGCCTTTGACGGGCGCTGCCGCGTCATAGCCGAAGGGAGCCTCGATCGAGCTCGGATCCGTCCTGTCGAAGCCGTTGAGCGCCGCGGCGACCAGCGCCGTATCCTCGACCGCGCGGCAGATCGGCCCGATCTTGTCGAGGCTCCAGCACAACGCCATGGCGCCCGAGCGTGAGACGCGGCCGAAGGTCGGGCGCAGGCCCGTCGTGCCGCAGCGGATCGAAGGTGCGACGATCGAGCCCAGCGTCTCGCTGCCGATGCTGAAGCCGACGAGACCCGCCGCGGTCGCCGAGCCCGAGCCCGCGCTCGAGCCGCTCGAGCCTTCCTCGAGGTTCCAGGGGTTACGCGTGCGCCCCTCGTACCAGAGATCGCCATAGGCGAGCGCTCCGAGCGCGGTCTTGGCGACGAGCACCGCGCCGGATTCGGCGAGCTTCCTCACCACCGTGGCGTCGCTTTTGGGCATGCGTCCGTGATAGGGCTCGGCGCCCCAGCCGGTAGCGATCCCCGCGGTGTCGAGGAGGTCCTTGGCTCCCCAAGGGATGCCGTGCAGCGCTCCAAGATGCACGCCTTCGGCGAGCAGGCGATCGGCGCGTTTGGCCTGCTCTCGCGCCAGATCCGGGGTCGCGAGCGCGATGCATTTGAGCTTTCCGCTGAAGCGCTCGATCCTTTCGAGATAGATCTCGGTCAGGCGCAGCGAGGAGAGCTCGCCGCCCCGGATCCAGCGCGACAGATGCGTCACCGGAGCGAAGGCGATGTCCTCGTCGCGCGCCGGCAGCGGCGGGGCCGGACCGTCGCTCGGCCTGAACGGGCCAGGATCGATCGGCGTCCAGTCGGGGAGCCTCGGATCGAAGCGGGTCGCCGGCGCCAGCGTCTCAGGCAGCGGCGCGGCGCGGCGCTTGATCGCAAGCTCGATCTGGGCCGCGATATTGTCGACCATCTGCAGGCGCTCGGCCTGCGAGTACTCGACGCCCATGAGCCGCTCCGCCTCGGCGATCGTTGCGGCGCTGATCGGTGCGGCGCCAGTCGGGGAGGCTTCGTTCACGGATCGTCTCGCGCGATGGGCTGGAGCGGCACCGCCGAGGCTAGAATGGCGAGGCTTGGGATGCGAGCGCCAATCTCGGATGCACCGATCAAGAAATCGGGAGGCCGGCCGTCATCCGCGGCCGGGATCGGCCTCGCGCTTCCTCTGTGATCTTCAGGCATGATCCTGCCCGGCTTCATTTCGCCGGCCTCATTTCTCTGCTTTCTTGGCGCCCCGGCCGGGCATGGCGGCGAGCAGCGCTTGCGTATAGCCGTGCTCGGGGTTCTCGAACAATTCGGAGGTCGTCTTCAGCTCGACGATCTCGCCTCGATACATGACCGCGATCCTGTCGCAGACTTGCGCGGCGACGCTGAGATCATGGGTGATGAAGAGCATCGACAGATGCAGGCGCTGCTTGAGCGCTTCGAGAAGCTCGAGCACCTGCTTCTGCACCGACACGTCGAGCGCCGATACGGGCTCGTCGGCGACCAGCAATTCGGGCTCGAGCGCGAGCGCCCGCGCAATGCCGATGCGCTGGCGCTGGCCGCCTGAGAATTCGTGGGGAAACCTGTCGGCGGCGCGCCCGTCGAGGCCGACAAGCTCGAGCAGTCGCTTCGCCTCTTGGCGCGCCCTGCGCGCCGGAACCCCGTTGGCGATCGGGCCGTCGGCGATGCTCGAGCCAACGTGCCGGCGCGGATTGAGCGAGGCGAAGGGGTCCTGGAACACGATCTGGATGCGGCGGCGCGCCGCGCGCAGCCTGCGGCCGCGCCGCTCCAGGAGGTCGATGCCACCGAGCCGCACCGAGCCGGCATCGGCCTCGACGAGGCGGGTGACGAGACGGGCGACCGTCGACTTGCCCGAGCCCGATTCGCCGACGAGGCCGAGCGTCTCCCCGCGCCTGATGCTGAAGCTCACATCGCGGACCGCGTGCACCACGCGCTTGCCTAAGAACAGGCCGGTGTGGCTCGTATAGGTCTTGGTGAGCCCCTCGACCTCGCAGATCACCGGCTCGATGGCGCGCACGGGGCGAAGCGGCGGGATGGGCGAGGGCACCGCCGCGAGCAGCGCGCGCGTATAGGGATGTTGCGGCCGCAGGAGCACGCTTTCAGCCGTTCCCTCCTCGACCATCCTGCCCTTCTCCAGCACGATGACCCGGTCGGCGATGTCGCTGACGATGCCGAAATCATGGGTGATGAAGATGATGCCCATGCCGCGGCGGCGCTGCAGGTCGCGGATGAGCCGCAGGATCTGCGCCTGGGTGGTGACGTCGAGCGCGGTCGTCGGCTCGTCGGCGATCAGCAGCGACGGCTGGAGCGCCAGCGCCATGGCGATCATGACGCGCTGGCGCTGGCCGCCCGAAAGCTGGTGCGGATAGGCGTCGAGCAGGCTTTCGGGCTCCGGCAGCTCGACCTCGCGGGCAAGCGCGCGGGCCCGTTCGCGGCGCTCGGGCGGCGCCAGGAGATCATGGGCCTCGAACATCTCGGCGATCTGGTCGCCGACCCGCATGCTCGGGTTGAGGGCGGTCATCGGTTCCTGGAAGATCATGGCGATGCGCCGTCCGCGCAGGCCGCGCCACTCGGCCGGGTCCAAGCGAAAGAGCTCCTGCTCCTCGAACAGGATGTCGCCGCCGACCGGCCTGATCGAGGCGGGCAGCAAGCCCATCAGAGCCTGGGCGCAGACCGACTTGCCCGAGCCGGATTCCCCGACGATGCACAAGATCTCGCCTTTTCGCACCGTGAAGGACAGTTTCGACAGCGCGTGCTCGCGCTCCCCCCTGGCCGGCAGGGCGAGGGTCAGCTCCCTGATCGAGGCGAGGGGCGCATCCATGCGGTGTCCCGTAGGCTGAGAGCTCGGCGGCCCGCTTCAATATCCGAGCGCCATGCCGTCCTTGCGATGATCCGATCCGCCGAACAGGACGCCGCGTCTCTCGTCGATCCAGATCGCCTGGCAGCCTCCGAGCGGGTCGGGCGCGATTGCGGTGCGATGCCCGCGCTTCTCGAGGTCCTGGCGCACGCTTTCCGCGACGGTCGGCTCGAGCGACAGGACGCCGTCGATGCTGAAGCTGCGGGGGTAGTCCGAGGCTTGCTGCGCATCGTCGCCGCAATCGAGTATGCGCGAGACGATATGGGCATGGCCCGCCGCCTGGAACTGCCCTCCCATGACGCCGAAAGGCATCACGGCGCGCCCATTGCGGCTCAGCATGCCGGGGATGATGGTATGCAGCGGGCGCTTGCGCGGCGCGATGGCATTGCGGTGCCCGCGCTCGACGCGAAAGCCCGTGCCGCGGTTCTGCAGCAGCACGCCGGATTTCGGCGCATAGATGCCGCTGCCGAAGGCCGAGAACAGGGAGTTGATGAAGGATATGGCGTTGCGATCCTTGTCGACGACGCAAAGATAGATCGTGTCGCGATGCTCCGGTCCGTCCCAGGCGGACAGATCTTGCGCCTTGTCGAGGCCGATCGGGGCGCGCAATTTCGCGATCGCCTCGTCGCAGAGAACTGCCCCGATATCGAGCGGGTGGTGGTCGGGATCGGCGACGAGAATATTGCGCAACCGATAGGCCGCCTTGGTCGCCTCCGCATGCAGATGGATGCGGTCGGCCTGGCTCAGCCCCGCATCGGCGAGATCGAAGCCTTCGAGGATGCGCATGATCAGGAGGGCGGCGAGCCCTTGGCCGTTGGGCGGGCATTCGAAGAGCTCGTAGCCGCGATAGCCAGCCGAGATCGGATCGCAATAATTGCCGAGATGACTGGTGAAATCCTCCGTTGTGTGGAAGCCACCCTGCGCGGCAAGGCAGGCTGCGAGCTCGGCCGCGACCTCGCCCTCATAGAAGGCCGCGCGGCCTTCTTGGGCGATCCGCCGCAGGGTCCGCCCGAGCGCCGGATGCGTCAGTTTGTCCCCGGTTTGCGGGGCCTTGCCGCCAGGCAGGAAGAGCTTCGCGGCCTCCGGATGGGCTGCCGCACGCTCCTTGTAGCGGTGCCAGTCGCGCGCGACGCGAGGCGTGACCACGAAGCCCTCTTCGGCCGCCTTGATGGCGGGTGCGAACACCTCCTCGAGGCCCTTCGTGCCGTGCTCACCGGAGAGACGGCACCAGGCATCGATCGCGCCCGGTATGGTCACGCTATGGGCGCTGCCGTCCGGGATGGCGGCAAGCCCCTGCTCGAGATACCAGTCGAGATGCGCGCCGGCCGGGGACCGTCCGGAGCCGTTGAACGCCACCGGCGCGCCGCCGCGAGGCGCATAGAGGCAAAAGCAATCCCCGCCGATGCCCGTCATGAGCGGATCGGCTACGTTGTGCATGGCGACGGCCGCCAGCGCGGCATCGACCGCATTGCCGCCGCTGCGCAGCATGTCGAGCGCGGCAAGCGTCGCTGCCGGATGCGAGGTCGCGGCCATGCCATGCTCGGCGACGGCGACCGAGCGGCCAAGCTTCATGAAGTCGCGCATTGTGTTCACTTCTCACCCATCCTTGCGATAGTCGGTTGCCGAGTAAACGGGCCCTGATGCGAGCGCATCGGGCGAGGCCCTCTTATGCGAGTAGGCGTCGAGGCCCGGCAGCATGAACTCGCCCGGCCTCCCGGGAAGGCCGAAGAGATCGTCATGCAGCCGCGTCAGCGCCATGCCGATGGCGCCGATGAGGGTCGCCCGGTTGCCGAGCGCGCTCGGCTCGATCGCGAGCGGTTCGGCGAGATAGCGCAGGCCGAGCGCGCGGCGGACCCGCAGGACGAGCTCCGGGCGCGCGCCGATGCTGCCGCCCAGGACGACGAGCTCGGGGTCGGCCACGGCCCGCACCGCCATCAAGGCTTGCGCCAAGAGCCTCGCGGCCTCGTCGAGAGTTGCCTCGGCCTCGCGGTCGCCATGCCGCAGGCGGTCGAAAATGCCGCGGACATCACTTGCCGCGCGCCCGCCGAGCCCGCGATAGCGCCCGAGGATGGCGGCGCTGCCGAGCGCCGATTCCAGCGTGCCGACCCGGTAGGCGCGTGCGTCGAAAGGGTCGCCGCCGAGCGGCAGATAGGCGATCTCGCCGGCCGCGCCTCGCGCTCCGCGCACGAGCCGCCCGCCCGCCACGAGGCCCATGCCGATGCCGGTGCCGAGCGCCACGAAGGCGAAGTTCTCGGCGTTGCGGCAGCAGCCCTGCCAATGCTCGCCCTTGGCGGCGAGATTGACGTCGTTCTCGATGGCCATATCGAAGCCGAGAAGCCGCCTGAGCGCCTGCGTCACATCGATCTCGTCGAGGCCGAGAATATTCGGAGCGATCGTGATGTGGCCGGTCGAGGGCTGGCACACTCCGGGGCTGCCCATGGCGCCCCGGCGGATCATCGCGATGTCGACGCCGGCCCCGGCCGCGACGCGCTGCATCATCATGCCGATCTGCTCGACGACATGCGCGCCGCCCCGGCGATCCGTCTCCTCCACGGCTTCGGCGACGATGGCGCCGACGAGGTTGGCGAGCGCCACATGGATCTTGGTGCCGCCGAGATCGACGCCGAGCACGAAGGCGCCATCTTCCTGGAGCTCATAGGTCGTGGCGCTGCGCCCCGTCGCGCCTTGCGCTTGGCCGCTGGCGCGGATCCAACCGCTTGCCTCGAGATCCCTGATTACGTCGGAGGTCGTCTGCTTGGACAGGCCGGTGACGCGGGCGAGCTCGGCGCGCGACACGAGGCCGCGCCGCAGCACCACCTCGATGACCGCGCGGACCGAGATCTGGCGCG
>JBIOEK010000049.1:0-12476 GCA_044445925.1 Hyphomicrobiales bacterium | reverse complement strand
TGAGTCAGACTCTAAGACGGCACAGCGGATGCGCTGCGGGTGGTGTCGGCGACTATCGGTCGCCTCGCCTGAATTTGCCAGCTGCATGTCAGGCAGGATCTTCCTTATGGCACCGCAACGGATTCTTCAGCAATTAGGGGCCCTTGTACATATTGAAGAGGTCGCACCTTCGGTCGGCTCGAAACGAGACACTTTATCTCCGACCCTGCGCGGCTGCGCCTTTCCCAAGAAAGGCAGCGATTGGCTGATCTCGCCGAGGTCACAAGCGCCGATAGACATTGGGGGATCGAGTTGGATCATTCCGTTTCTCGCCGAACCGATCGGCCGGCAAATCGCCGTCCTCTCGAGACGATCGCGGCGCTCAGATCCGAGATCGGTCACTACGCGACCGTGCTCGACAAGATCGGGCAGGGCGTCTGCTACTTTTCCGGCGACCAGCGGCTCATCCTATCCAATGGGCGCTACGCGGAAATGTATGGTCTTTCTCTGCAGGACATCGTCCCGGGGCTGGCATTGCAAGAGATCGCGGAACGGCGCTTCGCCGTGGGCGCTTGCCCGAAAGTCACCTATGATGAATACATCGACTGGTGCGACAAGGTAAATCACGGCACCGAGCATCAGATTTGGAGCACGGAGCTCCAGGATGGGCGGACAATTCGTATCTACCACCAGCCGATGTCGGACGGCGGCTGGGTCGCGACCCATGAGGATGTCACCGAGCATACGCGCACCGCAGGCCAGCTCCTTCAAACCCGAGCTTCCCTCGTCGAGGCGCATGTCGAGCAGGCACGCTCGCAAGCCAAGATCGAGCATCAGGCGCGCTATGACGTGCTCACCGATCTGCCGAACCGCATTGCCTTTGCCGAGCGCCTCAAATCGGCCATCGAGCGAGCCACGGCCGAGGGCGGTAATTTCGCCCTATTGAGGGTCGATCTCGACTATTTCAAGAATGTGAACGAGTTCTTCGGGCACGCGATGGGCGACGGGCTCTTGCGGGAGCTGGGAGAGCGCTTTCAAGCGGCGGCGGATGGGGCTTTCGCGGCGCGCGGCGATGGCGACGAGTTCTTTCTCCTCTCGCTGGAGGGCGAACAGCCCTTGTCCGCAGCGTCGTTGGCGGATCGGCTTCAGGCGGCGGTTGCCGACGAGTTGGAGATCGACGGCCAACGCATGCGCATCGGCCTCAGCACCGGCATCGCCGTCTATCCCGCCGACGGCATCGATGAGATCACGCTCCTCGGCAATGCCGATGCGGCGCTGCTTCGCGCCAAGTCGGAGGGTCGCGGATCCTTCCGCTTCTTCGACAACGACATGGACAAGCGCCAGCGGGAACGCCTGGCCGTGCAGCACGAACTGAGCTCCGTCTTGCAAGACGGCGAGCTTGTCCTGCACTATCAACCATTGTCGAAAATCGGCGGAGAGGCGTTCGGGTTCGAAGCACTGGTGCGCTGACAGCACCCCAAGCGCGGCCTGCTATTGCCGAATGAGTTCATTCCGCTTGCGGAGGAGAGCGGTTTCATCTCCGACATCGGCGCCAGGGTCTTGCGGGAAGCATGCCGCGAAGCCGCGTCTTGGAAGCATCCCCTCCAGATCGCCGTGAACGTGTCTCCGCTTCAGTTCGGCTACCCGGATCTGACCGAGCTGGTTCACTCGGTCCTCCTCGAGACCGGCTTGGCGCCGGGACGGCTCGAGCTCGAAATCACCGAAGGCGTTCTCATCAGCGATCCGGCGCGCGTCCTGTCGGTACTGCGCCGCTTGAAGTCGCTGGGAGTGAAGATCGCCATGGATGATTTCGGCACGGGCTACTCCTCCTTGTCCTCGCTGCAGTCATTTCCGTTCGACAAGATCAAGATCGACCGCGAATTCATCTCGAACCTCGGAAGCAACGAGCAGTCTTCCGCTATCGTGCGCGCCGTCATCGGCCTCGGGCACAACCTGAATATGCCGGTGATCGCCGAAGGCGTGGAAACCGAGGACCAGCGCGCCATCCTGATGCGGGAAGGCTGCCAAGAAATCCAAGGCTATCTCTTCGGTCGTCCTCTCGCCATAAGCCGCTATTCCGATTTGACCGGTTCCACAGTGGATGCCGGGCCAACGCCTCGCGCAGCTATTCCGGCCTGCGCGTGACTGCCGCGCTCGACGTCATCGAATGCCACTGGGTTTGCTGATTTGCGGCGACGCATTGAAAGGGGACAATGAGGAAGCACTACAAGAAGATCGACCTTCCGGTCTCGGGCATCCGGCGCTATCTCGAGCCTGGCCCGATCGTGCTGGTGTCCTCGGCGTGGCGTGGCGAGAAGAACGTGATGACCATGGGCTGGCACACGGTCATGGAGTTCACGCCCTCATTGGTGGGCTGCGTGATCGCCGGCGGCAATCACAGCTTCGACTTGGTCCGGCGCAGTGGGGAATGCGTGATCAACGTACCGACCACGGCGCTCACCGACGAAGTCGTGGGGATCGGCAACTGCTCGGGGGCTTCGGTCGACAAGTTCGAAGCCTTCAAGTTGACGGCCGGCCAAGCGCAGCGCGTGAAGGCGCCGCTGATCGGGGAACGCTACGCCAACCTCGAATGCAAGCTCGAGGACGACAGCCTGGTCGACAAATATAACTTCTTCATCTTCGAGGTCGTGAAGGCGCATGTGGCGGTTTCGCCGAAGCACCCTGAAACCCTGCGTTACACCGGCGATGGCGTGTTCATGGTGTCCGGGAAGATCATCAGCCGGCGCGCGCAGTTCAGGCCCGATATGCTGTAGCATCGAGCCCGGTCGGCTTGACGGCGAGGATGGCGATGACCGGGATGCGGCCGCGAAATGGCCTCTTTCGCGAAGCGGCGGCTCGCCTATATGATGGCCGCATCGGTCTCGAGGATGGGGCTCTTCTGCTCTCTGGCGAACACGCCGGGGCAGTGCCGCGCTCCTCGAGCCGGCGCGCCTTCCTGCCCAAGCTCCCGACCCGGAGGTCCTGATGCCTGCCCTCGTCAAATCCCTCTCCTCCACCGAGGCCGAAGCCGAGGAGTGGCGGCTACGCTGCGACATGGCGGCGGTGTTCCGCGTCAGCGCCCGCCATGGCTGGAACGAGCAGATCGGCAACCACAATTCGCTGATGCTGCCGCAGGCGCGCCCTGACGATCCACCGCTCTTCATGATCAATCCGCGCGGCTATCGCTTCGAGGAGCTGACCGCCTCGAACCTGATCGTCTGCGATCTCGACGGAAGCGTGGTCCGCGGCAAGGGCGAATTGCGCAAGGTCGCCTTCCACATCCATGCCCGCATCCATCTGCGCAATCCCGCCGCCGCCTGCGTGCTGCATGTGCATCCGCGATATCTCACGGCGCTGTCGATGCTGGAGAAGCCGGAATTCGCGCTGGCCCATCATAACAACCTGGCCTTGAATGACCGTGTGGTGGTCGATGCGCATGGCGACGAACCGGTCGCCGACAACTCGGAGGGTGACCGCATTGCCGATCTCATGGGCGACAAGACCATCATGATCATGGCGAGCCATGGCGTCACCGTGGTCGGTCCGAGCGTGCACGATGCCTTCGACGAATTGTTCATCGCCGAGCGCACGGCCATGTATCAATTGACCGCCATGTCCTCGGGCCAGAAGCTGCGGGCGCTGCCGGAGCGCCTGCGCCGCCGCTACAACGGTCCCTGGGGCGGCCGTGCCGATGCGCGCCTGCATCTCGATGCCTGGCGCCGCATCCTCGACAAGGAGGAGCCGGACTATAAGTCTTGAGGAGCGCCGCTTGCCGTCCTCGCCTGTCCACCGGTTGTCGCGCGCCATGCACGAGATCGTGCTTATCGGCATTGCCCTGCTGGCGCTCGGTCACGGCGTCGCCTGCGTGAATGGGGCGCAGCTTCGGGCGGGGAGCGGAGTGCTGGTCGAGTTCGTCGAGCCGGGCACCGCCGCCGCTGAGGCCGGCTTCCGGGCCGGCGACATCGTGACCGCGATCGACGGCAGGCCGATAAACCGGTGGGCGGACCTCGATCTGATCGTGGCGGCGAGCGGCGGGCGTGGGCTGACGATCGACCTCGTGCGGAGCGGCACCCATCTCAGGCTCAGGGCCGCCCCGCGCCCGGCGAGGCGGGGGACCGGGTCCGCCTGGGTCAGGGAGCTCGGGCTCGGCAGCTACGGCAAGCCCAACTGGCCCTGGTGGACCAGCGATCCCGGCACGGATTTCATTCCGATCCCGACTCCGGATCCGATCCCGCAATGGTCGATCCCGCAATAACCGCGTCCGAATGCGCTATGGTACGGAGAGCCGCAGTCAGGCGCCTCCATCAATAAATCCTCCCTCCTACCGGAAATTCCCATGAGCGCGCTGTTTTCACCCGTCACGCTGCGTTGCGTCTCCCTACCCTATCGCATCGTGGTATCGCCGATGTGCCAGTATTCGTCCGAGTGCGGCAAGGCCGATGCCTGGCACATGATCCATCTCGGGCATCTCGCCTTGTCGGGCGCCGGCATGCTGTGCATCGAGGCGACCGCCGTCGAGCCCGAGGGCCGCATCACGCCGGGCGACCTCGGCCTCTTCGACGATGCCACCGAAGCGGCGCTGCGGCCGGTGGTGGCCGCGATCCGCAAACATTCGAAGATCGCCGTGACCATGCAGCTCGCGCATGCGGGGCGCAAGGCGTCGAGCCGGGCGCCGTGGGAAGGCGGCCAGCTGATCCCTGTGTCCGAAGGCGGCTGGCCGCCATACGCGCCGTCCGCCTTGCCGCACAAGGAGGGCGAGAAGGCGCCGCTGGCGCTCGACGCGGCCGGCCTCGCTCGCCTGCGCCAGGCATTCGCGGAGGCGGCGAAACGAGCGGCGCGGCTCGAGCTGGACGGCCTCGAGGTGCATGCGGCGCATGGCTATCTGCTGCACCAATTTCTCTCCCCCATCGCCAACCGGCGCACCGACGCCTATGGCGGCTCGCTCGAGAACCGCATGCGCTTTCCGCTCGAGGTCTTCGAGGTGGTGCGCGACGCCTTCCCGGCGGACAAACCCGTCGGCGTGAGGGTGTCGGCGACCGATTGGGTCGATGGCGGCTGGGATATCGGTGGGACGATCGCCTTCGCCGGCGAGTTGAAGACGCGCGGCGTCGACTGGATCGATGTGTCCTCGGGCGGGGTGTCGCCGTTGCAGCGGATCCCTTTCGGACCGGGCTACCAGGTGCCTTTCGCGCAGGCCGTGAAGGAAGCGACCGGCGTCACCACCATCGCGGTCGGCATGATCACGCAAGCGCGACAGGCCGAGGATATCGTCAGTAGCGGCAAGGCCGATCTCGTCGCGATGGCCCGCGGCATGCTCTACGACCCGCGTTGGCCTTGGCACGCGGCAGCGGAGCTAGGCGCTACGGTCGATGCGCCGCCGCAATACTGGCGCGCCCCGCCGCCTGAGCAAAAAACGCTGTTCGGCAACACAGCGTTCGGCGCGCGCTGATCGGCGCTCGTCATAGGCTGGGATTGGTCGCTGCCTGGTTTCGCAAATGACATGGTCCGCCGTGCCCGTCCGCCGTGCCCGTCCTTGCATGCCGCGGCCCGACACGCTAGGTTCATAGTTTGTTCCTGCAGACTCCTCTGGGATACCCGATGGCTCGACGGTCCGGCAGCGCCGATCTGCCTTTGCATAACGGCCGGGTGCCGGCATGGCTTGGCCAGCGCATGACGCGCCTCGGAGCGGTCATCGCCGAGGCGATCATCCACCATTACGGCCGTGACGAATTCCTGCGCCGCCTCGCCCATCCCTTCTGGTTCCAGTCCTTCGGCGCCGTCATGGGCATGGACTGGCATTCCTCCGGCATCACCACGAGCGTGATCGGCGCGCTGAAGCGCGGGCTCGGGCCGCTCTCGGGCGAGCTCGGCATCCATGTCTGCGGCGGCCGGGGCAGTCATTCGCGGCAGACGCCACAGGAACTCGTGGCGATCGGCGAGCGCGTCGGCTTCGACGGCGCCGAGCTAGCCAGAGCGAGCCGGCTCGTCGCCAAGGTCGACAGCGCGGCCGTGCAGGACGGTTTCGATCTTTATCTGCACGGCTTCGTCGTCGCCGATGACGGCAAATGGGTGGTCGTGCAGCAGGGGATGAACGGCGAAAGCCGGCTCGCCCGCCGCTACCACTGGCTGTCGCAGGACCTGAAGAACTTCGTCGAGGCCCCGCACGCGGCGATCGAGGGCGAGAACCAGGGCGAGATCGTCAACCTCACCGACCGCAGGGCCGGAGCTTCGCGCCGAGGCCAGCTCGACCTCCTCCGCGAGCTCGGGCCCGACCGTATCGTCCGCGAATTCACGGCGCTCGAAGGGAAGACCTCGCCGCGGCCGCCGCCCGATGCGCCCTTCCTGCCATATCTCGTCATGCCGGCCCATCACGATGTGCGCCCGAAGGACGTGGTGGCGCGGCGCCTGCATGGCGCGCTAGCCGCCGCCGCCGAGCGCGGCCCGGCCGACTTCGCCGATCTCCTCCTCGTGCCCGGCATCGGCGCCCGCACGGTGCGTTCGCTCGCGCTCGTCGCCGAGGTCATCCATGGCGCGCCCTGTCGTTTCGCGGATCCCGCCCGCTTCTCGCTGGCCCATGGCGGCAAGGACCGGCATCCCTTTCCGGTGCCGACCAAGGTCTATGACCAGACCATCGAGGTGCTGAAATCGGCGATCGCCGGTGCCAAGCTCGGCAACGCGGAGCGGCTCGACGCCATAGGCCGGCTCGACGCTCAGGCGAGGCTTCTCGAGCGCCACGCCGAGGGCCCGTCGCTGCCGGACTTCATGGCGCAAGAGAGGCAGCGCTCGCACGCCTATGGCGGCCGCAGCGTCTTCGGCTGGGAGAGGGAGGCCACGCCGGAGGTGCCGAGGGGGTCTCCATTGGCGTCCCGTTCAATATCCACGCCGTAAATCGATTTGGCTTCAGAGCATAGCACCTGGCCAATTTTCAATTCGCTTGTCGGATTTGTCATTGAATCCCCCCGAGTTCGACGGGCCCCGGTCGACGAATTGACACGGGGGCTTTCTGGGCGGTCGACGAATAGGGGATGAGCATGGGTCCGTGAGAGCCATCGTTGGTCGGATTGGCGATCACGCCGGTCGCGAAACCTGCTACCACGATGGCGACGGCAAGGCCGCATACGATTAATTCCGAGCGTGAAATCTTCGCATTCATGAGCCTGCCCCATGGGAAGCGGTCGAACAGCCTGGCCGACTTCCCGGGTCGGTACGGAACTCGGATTGGTTCATTCTGCGGCCGCGCAATCCATGTCCAATTTCGGCACATGCGCAACCGTCAGGGGCGGAAAGCAAATCGGCCTTGCATACGCCGTGCCAATCGCCCTGGTGCTCAATGACGTTCCACGCCAATCGATCGACGCGCTTATTTGCGGCCGCCGCCTTAGCTAAAGCGCCGCCACGAAGCCGTCGCGGCGCCGGTCGCAGGCGCCGGCCAGCACGCCCGTCTTCGGGTTGCGGGTGATGCCGTGCATGCCCCCGACCACCATGGTCCAGGCGGAGGGCGCCTCGACCTCATGGCCGCGCGCTCTCAGCGCCTCGAGGGTCGCTTCCGGAAGCCTCGCCTCGATCTGCACGCGGCGTCCGTCCCAGAGCCTCGCGCGGGGGGCGTCGATGGCGTCTTGCAGCTTGAGGCCGTAATCGAGATGCTGGACCATCACCTGCGTCTGCGTCTGGCAGATGCCGTAGCTGCCGGGCGTGCCGAGCGCCAGCACGAGCTCGCCGTCGCGTGTCGCGAGGCTCGGCGCGAGCGGCAAGGCGAGGGCGGCGTTCGGGACGAGATGGTTGCGCCCGCCGGGCAGAACCTCGCCCCAATTGAGGAAGTTGTTCAGGCACACGCCGTATTCGGGCACCACGACGCCGCAGCCGAAGGGCGAGCCGAGGCTCTGCGTGATGCACACCGCATTGCCTTCGCGGTCGGCGGCCGAGAAGGAGGTCGTGTGCTCATGCGCCGTCGAGACGGGGCGCGGCGCGACGAATTGCTCGGTCGGGCCCTCGATCGGCTTGCCGTCGCGCACCCGCCTGCGCAGCCTCTCGACATGCGCCTCGGACAGCAGCGAGCGAAGCCTCTGCGGTTTCGGATTGCTGTTCTCGATGCGGATGCCGGCGGCGAGCCTGATGGCGCGGTAGACGGTATCGAGATGGTCGACGCCGTCGCGCTCGAGCTTGCCGATGTCGAAGCCGTCGAGGATGCGTAAGGTCAGGAGATATTGAAAGGCCTCGGCGGGCGGTGGCAGGCTGTGCACCACGAGGCCGCGATAGCTCTCGGCCATCGGATCGAGCCAACGCGGCGCGAAGGCCTCGAGATCGTCGAGGCCGAGGCAGCCCCCGCAACGCTCGGACTGGGCGACGAGGGCGCGCCCGAGCGTGCCGCCATGGAGAAAACCCGGCCCTTCCGAGGCGATGTCCTCGAGACATTGCGCCAGCGCCGGCTGGCGCAGCACATCGCCCAGCGCCACGCGCTCGCCGCCATTCGTATAGAGGGCGGCCCAGTGCGGCAGGAGGTCGGTCCGGGCGCGCTTGAACTCGGCCATGACCTCGTTGATGATCGTGACATTGAACTCGGCGAGCGGGAAGCCGTCGCGCGCGAGGCCGATCGCTGGCGCCAGCACCTCGGCCAGCCGTTTGCGGCCATAGGCGCGCACCAGCTCGCACCAGCCGGCGAGGTTGCCGGGCGTGCCGCAGCCTTGGGCGCCGCGCGTGAGCTCGGAGCGCTGCTTGAAACGCCCTTGCGGAAAGCGGCTCGGCACGGGGGGCACGAAATCGAGCGTGCGGATGCGCCTCTCCGCGCCGATGCGGCAGGTGGCCATGCCCATCCCCGCAAGGCCCGACATATACGGCTCGACGACGTTCAGCGCGGCCGCGGTCGCCGCCACGGCGTCGAAGGCGTTGCCGCCCTCGGCGAGCAGGCGCACGCCGGCGAGCGCGGCCAGCGGATGAGCCGCAGCGACGATGCCATTCAGCGACGCCACGGTCGCGCTCTTGCCGTCCATGATCTTCCTCCAGGACCGCGATGCCGCCTTCGGATTACACGCATCATGCCGCGAATGCGCGAAACCCGAGCCGGGGCCAAGGGCTAAGCGGTAAGGGCTAAGGCGATGTCTCTTGCGATTGGTGGTGTAGTGGGTCTTGTGATTGGTCCTTGGCCCCGAGCCTGAGCCGAACTGTGCGGATACGCGCGATTGCGGTCAAGTCGGCGCTCGCCTCGCGCCGATCCCCCTCCTGTCATGGCCGGGCTCGTCCGGCCATCGCGGTCGGCGAGGGAGAAGCGCTTCGCGCCCGGACGGCAGGCACGGGTTGGCCAAGCCCGGCCATGACCGATGCGTGTGTGCCTGTGGCAGTTGCGCAAAGGTCCCGGCTGCGGGAGAAGGTAGGGGGTGCGAGGGATCGAGACAATCTGTGCCAGCCTGGCGCAATTGAAGGAGAGGTCAAATGAACCCGACAGGCGACGTTGCGGTTTTCGTCGGCAGCCTCCGCAAGGATTCGCTCAACCTCAAGGTCGCGAAGGCGCTCGCCGAGCTCGCCCCTGCCTCGCTGAAATTAAGCGTCGTCGAGATCGGCGAGCTTCCCCTCTACAACCAGGACAAGGATCAGGACCCGCCGGCCGCCTGGACGGCGCTGCGCGCGCGGGTCAAGGCGGCCGATGCCGTCCTCTTCGTCACGCCCGAATACAACCGCTCGGTGCCGGCGCCGTTGAAGAACGCGCTTGACGTCGCATCGCGGCCCTACGGCCAGAGCGCCTGGGACGGCAAGCCGGGCGCCGTCGTCAGCGCCTCGCCTGGCGCGATCGGCGGCTTCGGGGCGAACCATCACTTGCGGCAGTCGCTGGTCTTCCTGAACGTGCCGGCCATGCAGCAGCCGGAGGCTTATCTCGGCGGCGCCGACAAGCTCTTCGACGCCGACGGCAAGCTCATCAATGACGGGACGCGCAAGTTCCTGGAAAAATTCATGCTGTCCTTCGCGCGCTGGATCGCAACAAACGCCAAGACCTAAGGCCTGACAAGACTCGAGACCTGACCTGACAAGACTCGAGACCTAACCCGATCCCGCGCTCCCCGGGATATCGGCGACCGAGAACCCCGCGATCCGCTTGTAGTTCTCCGAGAGGGCGCGCAGCTCGTCTTGCGTGATGTAGTCGTCGAGATTGGCGAAGGGCTTGTCGCCGACGAGCTCTTCCACCTTGATGTTGATGACATCGGGCGGGTTCTCGCGATTGGCGCGCACCACCTTCGAGGTCGCCTCGCGCCGCGCCGCCTCATAGGCCTTCAAGGCGCTCCTCGGATCGACAGCGCGCGCCAGGCAATCGGCGAGGACGCGCGCATCGATCACGGCCTGCGCCGCGCCGTTCGAGCCGCGCGGATACATCGGGTGGGCGGCATCTCCGGCGAGCGTCGCCCGCCCGAAGGTCCAGCGCCCGACCGGATCCTTGTCGACCATCGGGTATTCGAGCAGGATCTCGGAGTTGCGGATCATCTCGGGCACGTCGAGCCAATCGAAACGGAAGCCCTCGTAGAGCTCGATGAAATCGTCGAGATCGCCGGGCTCGTTCCAATCGTTCTTCTCGAAGGACGCACTCTTGATCTCGGTCGTCCAGTTGATGAGCTGGTTGCCCGCCCCGTCGACATCGTCGACGATCGGGTAGATGACGATCTTGCCGGTGAGGATCGATCCGATTCGCAGATAGGAGCGCCCGCCGAGGATTGGCTTGCGGCGCGTCACGCCGCGCCAGGTGTTGATGCCGGCAAAGGCGAGCTGCTCGTCGGGGTAGAAGCTGCGGCGGATGGTGGAATTCACCCCGTCGCAGGCGATGACCGCCTTGGCGCGAACCGGATCGAGCCTGCGTCCGGTCGAGGTCTCGCGGAAATGCAGCGTCGCGCCGTCCGTGTCCTGATCGAGGCCGACGCAGTCGCGGTCCGTCAGCAGATGCTCGGCTCCGAGGCGCTCGCATGCCGCCTCGTAGAGCGTCAGGTGCAGGCGGCCGCGATGCAGGCCGACCTCCGGGAAGGCGTAGCCCGCGAGCTTGCCGCGCGGCTCCTTGTAGATCAGCTGGCCGAAGCGATTGAAGAAGCAGCTTTCGCGATTTTCGATGCCCTTTGCCAACAGTTCCTCGCCGAGGCCGAGCGCCGTGAATTCGCGCATGCCATGGGGCAGCACGGTGATGCCGACGCCGAGCTCCTTCACCTGCGGGGCCCGCTCGAAGACCTCGCAGGCGATGCCGCGTTGATCGAGCTCGAGCGCCAGCGTCAGCCCGCAGATGCCGCCCCCGACGATGGCGATGCCGGCTTTCGCTGGTGGGCTCTTCGCGGTCATCGTCAAGCGGGTCGCCCCAAGACGTTCGAATGCAAGCTCACCTGCACTTTACAGGTCGTCAGACGTCGGTCAATCTGGACGCCGTCGCGACCGATGGGCCGTGGGGGCATACCGCCCCTCGCCCCATGCGGGCGCGGCTGCAAAGGCAAACGGTCAAGCAAAGCCGTCAAGGGAAACGCCGCGTGAGAAACGCCGTCTTGGCGTCACGTGAAACGGGAGATCCACACAGGCTGGCCCAAGGGAATCCCTGAAGCCGCCCGTGTCGAATTCCGAGGGGAGGGCGCAAGTGCCGGCCGGAAAATCCGCTCGCTACGAGTTCGTCATTCTGGCGCTCCTTGCCCTGTTCTGGGGGAGCGTCGGCCTCAACCGCTTCGGCCTCGGCATGATCTTTCCCGTGATCGGGCCGGAGTTCCACCTGGAAGGCTGGCAGATGGGGCTGTTGATCTCGGGCACGTCGGTGACCTGGGCGATCAGCAGCTGGGTCGGAGGCTGGCTGTCGGATCGCCATGGCCGGCGCCGCGTCCTCTTGCCCGCGGTCGGTTACGTCGCCCTGATGACGGCGGCCATGGGCGGCGCCTGGGGCTTCCTGTCGATGTTCGTGGTGCGCGACCTCTTGGGGATCGGCGACGGGGTCGGCTGGTCGGTCGGACAGGCCACGATCAACGAGGAATCGGCGCCGCACCGCAGGGGCATCAACCAGGCCGTGTTCACGGTGGGCTATACGCTGATCGGCGTCGGGCTCGGCGCCATCGTCATCACCCGGCTGACGGGGCTGCTCGGATGGCGTTGGGTATTCCCGATCATCGGCGCCGCGACCGCCCTGATCTGCCTCGCGCTGCTCGCGGTGATGCGGGAACCCCCGGTCCGACAATTGCATTCGACGGATTGGCGCGGTGCGCTCAGGCTGCTGCGCGACCCTTCGCTCGTCTTCGTCACCGTCGCCGGCTGCGCCGTCCTCGCCTGGCTGCAGATCTTCGTCGGCTTCAATCAGCTCTATTTGACCAAGGTCCGGGAATTCAGCCTCATCGACGCCGGCAACACCGCCTCGATCTGGGGGTTCGCCGGCGCCGCGGGACAGATCCTGGTGCCGCTCGCCTCCGATCGCTTCGGGCGCCGGCCCGTAGTGCTCGCGAGCGCGCTCGTCAGCGCGGCGACGCTCGCGCTTTATCTCCTCGGCGGCTACGGCATGGGGT
>JBIOEK010000048.1:0-12561 GCA_044445925.1 Hyphomicrobiales bacterium | reverse complement strand
GCCAGAGGAGGTCGGCCTTGTGGTCAGTGTTGAAATCTGGGTTCGGTGCCCCGTTCGGTCCCTGGAAGCTCGCCGCCGAGCGCGTGAAGCCCATCACGTCCATGAGCGTGAGGTCGGCTGCCGTCATCGAGGCGCCGCCAATGGTCTCGTTGAAGGGATCGGGACCCTGAATGCCGGTATTGAGAAAGTCGCCGGGGTCCGAATTGATGCCGAAATCGGCCAGCTTTGTGGCGCCCCCGTCGATCGAGAAATAGGCTGGGGTTGCCGGGATGCCGAATCCGAAGACGTGGTTCCCTGAGCCGTCCTCGTTGAAGCGGAACAGATCCAAGCTGTCCCCGGCAATCCGGCCCATGGCGTGGGTGAGCTCGTGCAAGGCGCCATTGAACAGAACGTCGCCGGTAAATGCGGTTCCCATCCCGACCGCACCGTCGAGGGCGCCGTTGTTGCCGGCCAACAATCCGAGCGCCTTCGCCTGGGCGGAACCGATGGTGAATACCCCCTGGCCTTGGAGCGTAGCCGTGTTCGGCAGATTGGCGACGGCCGTGTTGTCGTCGGCGGAGGTCGCGTGCGAGGCCAGCAAGGCGCGTAGAGTCGAGTAGGATTCGTTGAAGCCCGTTCCATCATTGACGGTCGAATTGAGGCTTCCTTGATAGTCGATATTGCCCACGGAGAGGTTCTGATTGTTGGGGTTATTGGGATCCAACAGCCCTCCCAGGAACTCTCCGTAGCCGACGGCGATGTTGATCGTGATGTTGTCGACGAACGCCGCGTCGATCGCATTGGCGGCGGCCTGCATTCCGTCCCTGAAGCTTTGCGGTGCCAGCAGAGCGTTGTTGTCGTATTCGAGGTTGATGATCACGGCCTTTGGCCCTCGGTTGCGTAGTCATGGCTCTCGGTCTTCGTGGCGCGCGAAAAGGAGCTTAGCAGCCTCGGCCCCTTGCCGCGACGCCCTCAGACAAATCGATGTACTTTATCATATGGCGAATTCCAATAGGCGGTGGTGAAGCAGATCACACTTTGTCCTAGACCATGAACATCGACGATGTGACGGGGTCGCGCGAAGAGATCTTTGAGCCGACGTCTGAGAATCGCGGCTACCTACTATTGCATCTGTTATAGCTTCCCAGCAACGGTAGAGCGGTGTCAACTATCGTTTTTGTCAGGTGCCGGGCGAGCTTCGGATAAGCTTCGGCGCCCGAGCGCCCCTCCGGCGACGATCAGCCGGATTCGACGCTGAACTGGCGAGGCTCCTCTCCGCTCCGACTTATTTCAGACATCATCGCAAAGGCGGCTTCGATGTGCCGCTGGAAGCGGTCCGTGTCGAATAATGGACATGCCCCTCGATTTCGCTCGAGCCCGCGGCGGACGGACTGTATCCGCGCCGAATCGGTCGCAAGCGTCAACGCCAGCCCTCGATACTCCTCGAGGCTCGTGGTGACGAGCTGCGGCAGGCCCGCCGCGTGCAGCAAGCTGGTCGCCACGCGACTGGCGAAGGTGCTGCCCGTCGAGGTCAGAAGCGGCAGCCCGGCCCAGAGCGCATCGCTCGCCGTCGCATGGGCATTATAGGGCAGCGTATCGAGGAAGAGGTCGGCGAGGCGATGACGGGCGAGATGCTCGGCATGTGCTATTCGCCCGGCGAACACGATCCGAGCCGGGTCGACCCCACGGGCCAGCGCTGCCCCACGCAAGCTCTCGACCGCATTGTCATTGTCGCGCAATAGCCACAAGACGCTCCCTTCGACCCCGCGCAGAAGGTCCATCCAGATATCGAATATCGGCTCGGCGATCTTCCAGCTGTTGTTGAAGCAGCAGAACACGAAGCCCCTATCGGGCAGGCCTTCGGCCTTGCGGCTCGAGGTCGCGGTCGCTATCGCCCGCTTGCGGTCGTTCGCCTGATAGCAATCGGGCAGGTGCACGATCTTATCGGGATAGTAAGGCTGCTGATCGAAGGGCAGCACGATGGGGTCGGCGATGAGGTAGTCGATGAAGTCGCCGCCCATGGTTCCGGGATAGCCGAGGAAGCTCGCCTGCACGGGGGCCGGCCGGTGGGCGAAGATCTCGGGGCGGCTGTTCTGCGTGTAGCCGGTGAGGTTGACGGCGATGTCGACCTCCGCCTCCCGCAGCAGGCTCGCCACGCTCCGATCGTCCATGCCGCGCGCATCGTGAAACTGGTCGAAGGCCTTCACCAGCCTTCCGCGCGCGTCGCTGCGGTCATCGGGACCATAGGCGATACCTCGGACCTCGAAACGGCTTCTGTCGTGAAGCTCGAACAGTTCCGTGGTGAGGTAGGCCGTGGCATGGCTGTGGAAGTCCGCCGAGAGATAGGCGAGGCGAATCTTTTCATGGCGGTAGCTTTCGCCCCGCCACAAAGGGGCCAGGCGGTAGGGAATCTTGTAGCGACTGAAATTGCGGGCGCATTTCAACTGCGTCAGGGCGGATGCGGGATAGCCGAGAAGGGCGAATGGCGGGACGATCGAGCGGCCGTCGTCGATCCGCGCGTCGAGGTCCTGGGCCACCTGGCGAGCAGTCGCCCAGTCGCAACAGTGCAGTGCCGCATTGGCGAGGAGGCCGAACGCGAAAGGATGATCGGGGTTCAGGGAGAACGCTCGCTTGTAGCTCTCGAGCGCCTCCCCGGGCCGCCTGAGCTCGATGAGAGCGTTGCCGCGGCTGACATGGGCTTCCGCATAGCCTGGCTGCAAGGCGAGCGCGCGGCCGAAGCTCTCGAGCGCCTCGTCGGGCCGCTTCAGCTCGAAGAGCGCAATCCCCCTTCCATTAATGGCCTCCACATAACCGGGCTTCAGGGCGATAGCGCGATCGAAGCTCCCGAGCGCCTCATCGTGCCGCTTCAGATCGCATAGCGCGAAACCGCGATTATTGTGAGCTTCCACGAGATCGGGCTTCAAGGCGAGCGCACGGTCGAAATTCTCGAGTGCCTTCACGGGCCGTTTCAGGTCACGCAAGGCGTTGCCGCGATTATTGTGAACGCCGGCATTATCCGGCTTCAAGGCGGCTGCGCGATCGAAGCTCTGCAGCGCCTCTTCGGCCCGCCCGAGATTGCGCAGAGCGACCCCGCGATTGTTGTGGGTCCCGGCGAAGCCCGGCCTCGAGGCGATGGCGCGATCAAAGCTCGCCACCGCCTCTTCATGGCGTTTCAGCTCGACGAGCAGCCTGCCGCGATGGTCATGAGCATCGGCGTTGTCGGGCCGCAGGGCGATGCCGCGATCGAAGCTCGCCAGAGCCTCGGCCGGTCGCTTCAGCGCGATCAGCACGGTGCCGAGGTTCAACCAGGCCTCAGCCGAGCGAGGGTTGTGCCGCAGCGCCGAAGCCAGCAAGTGCTGCGCCTCCTCGAGCTGGCCCTTTTGGGATTTCATGAAGGCCAAGAGGTGCATCGCATCGAAGTGATCGGGCGTCGATTCGAGAATCGACAGGCAGATCTGCTCCGCCTCGACGAATTTTCCTTCCTGGTGCGACCGGAGAGCCCGGCCAAGCTCGGGGGCAATATTCATCGGGAGCACCCTCACTTCGGCGCAGCGGCGACTTTAGCCGAGCCTTACAAAAAGACAATTTGGCGTCGATGCTTGCGCTCGTTTCAATGAGCGGTGCGAGTCGTGGAACTTACGGATAAGTCCGTTTCGGGCTATGGCTCGACTTCCGGACCATGCTCGGGGCTACGAAGGCCCGGAGGCTCGCCGACATCAATTTCGGCGATCGGGCGCGATGGCGGGCGATCGGGACCCGATGACTTGACCCCGAGCATCCAAAGGAAAGGGATGATGTGAGACAAATCTTTGGCGCTCTGCTCGTCGCCCTCGTCGGCGTCGGCGCAACGCTGCCATTTGCGGCGACGGCGCAGACCATGCCCGTGGCTGCCCCGCAAGCATCGGCGCGGCAGCTCGTCGTCGCCTGCAGGCGGCCCCCTTCGGTAGGCTGCCTGCCGGGCACCCATGGAGTCCCCGGGGGCACCGACGCCAATGGCTGCCAGCTCCAGAGTTCCTGCGTCGCCGACGCCCCTGCCGCTTCCCCGACCGCCTGCAGGCTGCCGCCCTCGGTTGGCTGCCTGCCGGGCACCCACGGCGTTCCCGGCGGGAAGGACGCCAGGGGATGCCAGCTCCAGAGTACTTGCGTGAAAGACTGAAGAGCCGTCGCTCCCCTCTCGGGCGGGAACGACCCTGGCTATGCGGGCTTTTGAACGACCCGGAAGACGGTCTGGTCCCCGACCTTGTCGGCCGGGATTTCCTTGGCGGCCGTGGTCAGGAAATAGCGGATCGGGCCGAGGCGTCGAAGCTCGGCGTCGATGCTGCCTGGCGTGAACATGTACTCGGCCTGCGTCACCGATGCGGGGCTTCTGATATTCTCCCAGACAATGAGAACGCCACCAAGATTCAATGCGCTCCAGGCCCGCCCGACGGTCGCCGACAAGGCGTCCTTCCTCACATGCAGGAGCGAGCTGATATAGGATATCGCATCGAACCGACGCTGAAAGCGGAAATCCTCGGCCGAGGCGGTCGCGAGCTCGAAGCGGCCGCCGAGATCGAGATGACGCAGCATTGCCTCGGCAGTGGCGCGAAAGCTCGGGCTCGCGTCGATGGCGACCGCGTGCTCGACCGCGAGCCGTTCGTCCAAGCACAGCTCCATCGGGACCACGCCGGGCCCCGAGCCGACATCGGCGATCGAGATCGCTCGCCTTCCCAGCAGGGTCGCCAGGATATGTGCGACGATCGGAGCCTTGAACCGCGCCGCATCGATGAAATAGGCGTCGACCTCGATGACCTGCCTGCGAAAGGCATTCTCCGTGCCGCCGAAGCGGCGCTCCAATGCCTCGATCTGGGAAGACGGCGGCAAGGCGAAATCGGCACCGCCGCGCCGCGCGGTCTCCAGCATGTGGCAGGCTCGCGCGCCGGTCACCTGGTCGAAATTGTCGAGATAGGAACGCAGGACCGATGGCGGCCATTTGCTGTCGTGCGCGGCGGTCGCGACATTCGCCACCATGTCGCCGCGCGGCCCGAGGCCATCCATTCGCCTGCCCCCGAGCTCACGGGCAATGCGGTCCGTCGACAGGAACCCATTCACGCCAAGGCTCGAGGCGCGTGTCCTGACAATGGTCAATTCGCCGCCGGGTATGAGGAGATCATGAACATAGCGGATGAAGGCGAGCGCGAATTCGCCATCGAAGAGGTTGATGCTCGATCCGATCGCCGCGCGCTCGAAGCCGCGCTGCCGCTGAGGCGTATAGGCATTGACGGCCCCGTCCTCCTCGAGCGCGTCGCGGCCATGGGCTCCCCCCGTGATCGACAGAACCTTCGACGGAATGAAGCCGGGCGAGACGGCTCTGACCGTCGCGAGATCCTCGCCGCGAGCCTGCGGCGTGTTGGTGATCAGTAGGTCCATCGTGATCTTCGTTCATATGTCGCAACCAGCCCTTCAACAAGGCTCGTCGAAACGGGGATTGTGGGTGGCGGCAAGCCTCGCATCGGTCACGAGGCGAGGGCCGGCAAGGGTCGAGCCCCGATATCTCCGGACGGAAGGCGAACGCCTCAGCTCCCCTTCTGCCTCGGGCCCCAGGGCAAGGTCTGTCCCCGAGCCGGAATGAAGCTTCCCGGCCGCGACATGGAAGCTGGCGCGCCGGTCGGAGCCGGAGCCGCTGGATCCGCCGCTCCGTCAGGTGATCCCGGCCCGGGTGGCGACGCCGTCTTTCCCCAAGGGCCGGCACTCGGCGCGCCTGGCGAGCGCGCCTGCACTCGCGCGGCATCCTCGACCAGCGCATCGGTGTTCCCGCCCGCATATTTCACCAAGGCGTCGATACGCGCCTCGATCGGGGGATGCGTGTCGAACAGGCCGGAAAAGCCGGTGCTCGGATTCTCGATGAAGGCCTCCTGGACCAAGGAAGGGACGTGATCGATCTGCGCATGGTCCTCGATCCGCTTCAGCGCCGAGATCATGGCGTCCGGATCCTTGGTCAGCTCGACGGAACCGGCATCGGCGAGATATTCGCGCCTGCGCGACAGAGCGAGCTTCAAGAGGATCGCCAGCAGCCAGGAAAGGGCGGCGAGCGCGATGGCGATGACGATCGCGATGGCGGCGCCGCCCTTCTTGTCGTCGCTTCTGCCCCCCGTGCCGATGTTGAGGAGCACGCGCACCGTCATCTGGCCGACGAAGGAGAGGATGCCGGCGAAGATCGCCGCGATCACGATGAGCCGCACATCCTGATTCTTGATATGGGTGAGCTCATGGCCCAGCACGGCGGTGAGCTCACGATCGTTCAGCTTCGCCAGCAAGCCGGTGGTCACCGTGATCGAGGCGTCGTTCTGGTTGAGGCCGGACGCGAAGGCGTTCAGCGAATCGGTCTCCATCACCTTGATCTTCGGGGTCGGCATGCCGACGCTGATGCAGAGCGGCTCCAAGAGGCGAAACACGCGGCGCTGCTCGGCCGGACCCGGAAGGGTGGCGCCGGTCGAGGCGTCGATCAGCGTGTTGTGCAGCGCGAAGGCGATGGCGAACCAGGCAAGCGAGAAGGCGACCGCATAGATCCAATCCTCCCGCATGTTGCTCGAGGCAAAGCTCATGATCTGCCCGATCGAGAGGTCGCTCCGGGAATAGGAGAACGCGACCGCGACGAGGTTGAGCGCATAGGTCATGATCAGGATCAGCACAACGAATCCGCACAAGATCAGCACCGACTTGATCCTGTTGGCGCGGATATGGGT
Organism: Hyphomicrobiales bacterium; assembly: GCA_044445925.1. Lineage (GTDB taxonomy): Bacteria > Pseudomonadota > Alphaproteobacteria > Rhizobiales > Beijerinckiaceae > GAS188. The sequence continues at coordinate 5,857 of JBIOEK010000048.1, read as the reverse complement.
GTAGAGCCCGAACGACTGGAACATGGCTGAGCCCGCCTCGCTCGCGCGAAGAGCCTAAACCCCTAGAACTTCACGCTCGGCGGTTGCGCCACCTGGGTTCGTTCCTCGCCAAGATCGAAGAAGGTTTCCGGCCCGAAGCCGAAGGATCTGGCGAAAAGCACCGCCGGGAAGGCCTGGATGCCGGCATTGTACTCGCTGACCGCGCCGTTGTAGAAGCGCCGCGCCGCGGCGATCTTGCCCTCGATGTCGGCGAGCTGCTGCTGCAATTCGAGGAAGTTCTGGTTGGCCTTCAAGTCGGGATAGGCTTCCGAGATGGCGATCAGGCGCCCTAGCGCGCCCGACAGGGCCTGCTCGGCTTGCGCCTGCTGCGGCGAGCCCTGCGGGGCAGCGATAGCGGCGGCGCGCGCCTTCACCACCTCGTCGAGGGTGCCCTTCTCATGGGCCGCATAGCCTTTGACGGTCTCGACCAGATTCGGGATCAGGTCGTGGCGCTGCTTCATCTGCACGTCGATATCGGCGAAGGATTGCTTGACGCGCTGCCTCAGGCTGACGAGGCTGTTATAGGCCAGGACCGCGAGAACGGCGACCACGGCGATGATGAGGAGGAGTATCGTCCCGAAGCCCATCAGCTACCCTCCTGCACGGCCTTCCAGGCGGCGTGACGCTCGTGCCCGGCCGTCGGGCGCGATTCCGAACTCAGGCCTAGCATGTTTGCGCAAGGCCCGCATTCGTTATAGGCGATGAGGGGGTTCGACGTCCAAGCAAGCGCGGGAAACAAGCATGACGATGAGCGCCGGCGTCCTCGCGGGCAAGCGGGGCCTTGTGGTGGGTGTCGCCAATAGCCGCTCCATCGCCTACGGCATCGCCAAGCAAGCCCGCGCTCACGGCGCGGAGCTCGCTCTCACCTATCAGGGCGATGCGCTGAAGAAGCGCGTCGAACCCTTGGCCGCCGGCCTCGGCGCGCATGTCGCCGGCCATTGCGACGTCACCGACAAGGACTCGATCGATGCGGTCTTCGCCGAGGTGACGCGGCTTTGGGGAGGGCTCGACTTCCTGGTGCACGCGGTCGCCTTCTCCGACAAGAACGAGCTCGAGGGACGCTATCTCGACACGAGCGAAGCCAATTTCGCCAAGACCTTGCTCATCTCGTGCTACAGCTTCACGGCGCTCGCCCAGCGCGCCGAGAAGCTCATGCCGAATGGCGGAGCCTTGCTGACACTCACCTATTACGGCGCGGAGAAATGGATGCCGCACTACAACGTCATGGGTGTCGCCAAGGCGGCGCTCGAGGCGAGCGTGCGCTACCTTGCGGCCGATCTCGGCCCCAAGAACATCCGCGTCAATGCCGTGTCGGCCGGACCGATCAAGACGCTCGCGGCTTCCGGAATCGGCGATTTCCGCTACATCTTGAAGTGGAACGAGTACAACTCGCCGCTGCGCCGGACCGTCACCATCGAGGAGGTGGGGGACACGTCCGTCTACCTGCTCTCGGACATGGGCCGCGGCGTCACCGGCGAGGTGCACCATGTCGACGCAGGCTATCACGTGGTCGGCATGAAGAACCCCGACGCTCCTGATATGAGCCGAGCCAAGGAGGAATGACGGGCAGGCAGGCGCGAGCGTGTCCCTATGGCCCGTTGCTCGGGCTTTCCGACCGTCGGCAGGCTCGGGGAATTGGCAAAGGCACGCAAGCTTGATTTGCATTCCTCCCTCCTGATACCCAAATGTCGGCTAGGCGGTCTCGAACCCAGGAATGTGCGATGCGGCCATTTCACGAATATTCATCCTCGCTTCCCGCGCTGCGTAAGGTGGCGGTCACCTTTGCCTTGATGCTCGGCGCCGCCCAGTTCGCGGGGTCGGTTCCGGCGCGCGCCGGCATGTACGAGGGCGGCGGCGGGGGCGGTGCCGAGGATCATGACTACGGCGCCGACCACGACGAAATCTACCAAGTGCAGCGCGGCGACCTCGTCTGCAATTCGCGCGAGGCCTGCGGAGGTGCAGCCGCGATCCCGATGAACAGGCCAGGCTGGTTCTATCTGCCGCACGGTCTCTATTCGCAACTAGCCCCCGCGCCTGCGCCTTACCACCATCATCGCCGCAAGCGCTGATCGTCTTCGCCGCCGGCTTCCGCGTCGCGGCAAGCGACGCGAAGCAGGCTGCCGTCATTTGGCGCTTGCGTCGTGCGGGCGCCGTATCGGGGTCGTCGATTGACGAAAGCGGCCCGGCCCTCTAGCCGGGCAGCATGCTTTTCCTGATCCGCCACGGAGAAACGGGCTGGAACGCCGACAGGCGCCTCCAGGGCCAGCTCGACACCGAATTGAACGCGCGCGGCCGCGAGCAGGCCCGGCAAGCGGGGAAAGTGCTGGCCGCGGTCGCTCCGGATATCGCCAAGGCGACGGTGATCGCGAGCCCGCTGAGCCGCGCCCGCGAGTCGCTCGAGATCCTCATCCGCGAATTGGTGGGGCTCGGCACGCTGCGTTCCGCCATGCCCTACTCGACCGACGACCGGCTGAAGGAACTGTGCTTTGGCCGCTGGGAAGGCCTCACCTGGAAAGAGGTGCGCCGTAGCGACCACGCCAACTACGCGGCGCGCAATGCCGATATCTGGAACGTCGCGCCGCCAGGCGGGGAAAGCTATGCGATGCTGGCGTTGCGGGCCGGGCCGCTGCTCGAATCCCTGCCTCGAGGCGCCGTCGTCGTGTCGCATGGCGGCATCACTCGAGTGGCGCTGCATCTTTTCGCGGGCTTGCTGCCGAACGAGGCTGCCAAAGCTCCGGTTCGCCAGGGCGATGTGCTGATGATCGACGAGGGACGTGCCTCTTGGGGATCGGGCGCCCTCATTGGCGCGGACGCTGGTTGAGGGCCCATCTCTCTCCTCACGCCCGTCCTCATTTTCCTGCCAGCAAATTCCGCAGCGTTCCCTGATCGCCCGGCCAATGGATGTCGTCGATTCGCCAGCCGGCCTTGGTCTTCTTCAGGTCGAGCGTGATCGTCTTCGGCTCTCCCTCGTTCTTGAAGGTCACGGTGCCGGTTGCCTGATCGGGACCCGTCTCGGCGACGGCGATCGCGAGCTCGGTGATGACCCATTCCTGCGCGCCGACATAGGGATCGCCGTCGAGATCGGGGACCTCGTCGGTCTTTTTCGCATCCGCCTTCATCTTCTTGAGCAGGAGCGCGCCGAGCTCGGGCGTCAGATAAAGCTTCACATTCGCCGGCTTCGTGTAGTCGATGCCCTTCGCCTTGCCGGTGTAGTTCGCGTAGAGCTTCGCCAGGAAGTCCTTGGGGCCCGGCTCGGCCGCAAAGAGCGGCGACGCCCAGATCCCGAGCAGCCCCACGAGACAGGCGAGTGCCAATTGCCGAAAAATAATGCGCATGCGCTCGAGACCTTTCTGGAGTTTAAGTCAGCTGCGATCTGGCCCGAGTCCGTGACGATAGCGCTCGGGGGTAGCGGTTCTCCATCGCGGCGGATAGGTTGGCAGCAGGAAGCTTGTCAGCAGGAAGCCCGGCAGCGAGAAATTTGGCAACTGAACGAAAAGTGAGACCAATCTATGATGCGCATCGCCTCTTTGTCGCTCGCTTGCGGGCTGGCGCTCGGGCTCTTCGCCACCCATCCCGTCGAGGCACAGGAGGCCTTCGCCGGCAGCTGGACCGTGAGCAAGGCGGATCCGGCGCCCTGGGCCGAGGCCGCGCCCAAGCCCGATGCCGAGATGCGAGGGCTGGTCGGCAAGACCGTGACCTTCCTCAAGACCCGCATCGACGCTCCGAAGCCGCTCGGCTGCTCCAAGCTCAAATACGAGATCAAGAGCTATACGGCCGATATGCTGTTTCAGGGCGGCCTCACCAAGGATCCGGAGAGCCAGGCAAGCGCGCTCGGCTTCCATGCATCGCCGATCAAGACGCTCGAGACCGGCTGCGGCAATGAGCTCGATTTCCATATGACCGATGCCGGCACCATCCTGTTCGGCTTGAACGACCGGATCTACACCCTGGCGCGCAAGAAACCCTGACACGCCCTTGGAGCGAGATCAGGCGTCCTTCCTTCCCGTCATCCGCGAGGGTGCCCTGATGGCGCGCACCTCGCCCGCGCGCGCCGGCCGCAGCAATTTGCGGAATTCGTCGCGCTTGTCGTGAACCGAAGCAATGACGAGGCCGGCCGGCACGCCGATATCGACGAGCACGGCCTCGGAGAGCTGCAGGCTCGCCTCGATGGTCTCCGGCACCGCGTCGGTGACGCCGAGCTCGTAGAGCTTCGAGGCGTGGCTCGCATCCCTGGCGCGTGCCACGATGGTGAGGTCCGGCAGCTCGGCGCGTGCCGCGGCGACCACCTGCTCCACGGCGCTCGGCTGATCCATGGTCACGACCAGGGCGCGGGCGGAAGCAAGGCCGGCGCGGCGCAGGAATTCCGGGCGCGTGGCATTGCCGTAATAGATCGCTTCCCCGGCATCACGCGATCTCGCTACGAGGCGGGCATCCTGATCGATGGCCAGGAAGGGCACGCCATGGGCGCTCAGCATCTCGCCGACGAGCCTGCCGACCCGCCCATAGCCGACGATCAGCACCCGCGATGCCGCCGCATCGGGCGGCGGAGCGATATGGGCGAGGCTCTCCTCCTCGAGGCGCCTGGCCCGGGTCGCCGCCTCTCCGAGCCGCGCCAGGACCGGGATGGTGAGCATCGACAACGTCACGGCCACCATGGCGCTCTCGGCGATCTCGCGCGGCACGGCGTCGACCAGCATGGCGGCGGCCAGCATGACGAAGGCGAACTCGCCGCAAGGCCCGAGCAGCAAGGCCATCTCGCGCGCCACCGGCTGCGGGATCTTGAAGGCAGGCGCGGCGAGGACGACGACGAGCCCCTTCAGCGCCACGAGGCCGAGCGCGGTCGCCAGGATCGCGGCGGGATGCGCGAAGAGGCGCGACAGGTCGAGCCCGGCACCGACGGAAACGAAGAACAGCCCGAGCAGGAGGCCCTGGAACGGCTCGATCATCACCTCGATCTCGCGCCTGTATTCGGTTTCGGCGAGCAAGAGGCCCGCTATGAAGGCGCCGATCGCCATCGACAGGCCGCTCGCCGCCGTGATGAGCGCCGTGCCCATCACCACCAGCAGGCAGGCCGCCATGAAGAACTCGGTCGAGCCCGCCACGGCGACCATCTGGAACAGCGGGCGCAGCACCAGCCGGCCGGCGACGATGAGCAAGGCGATGGCAGGGAGCGCCACGGCGAGCGTCGCGATCAATTGCGAGCTCTGTCCCGCGCCGCGGCCGAGCGCGCCGACCAGGATCAGCAGCGGCGCGACGCACAGATCCTGGAACAGCAGCACCGCAAAGGCGGCGCGGCCGGCGGCGGAGTTCAGCCGCTTGCGGTCGGCGAGCACCGGAATGACGATCGCCGTCGAGGACAAGGCGAGCGCCCCGCCGAGCACGATCGAGGCGCTGGTCCCGAGCCGCAGCCCATAGGCCACCGCGCCGATCAAGGCGGCCGAGACCAGGACCTGCGCCGATCCGAGGCCGAACAGGATGCGGCGCATGCGCATCAGGCGCTCGAAGGAGAGCTCGAGCCCGATCATGGACAACAGGAAGACGACGCCGAGCTCGGCGACGTCGCCGATCTCGTCGGCGCTGGCGATCGTCACATAGGCGAGCCAGGGCTTCTCGGGCGCGAGACGTCCCAGCCCGAACGGCCCCAGCGCCACGCCCGCGGCGAGGAAGCCGATCACCGGGCTCACCCTCAGGCGCCGGAACAGCGGCACGATGACGCCCGCCGTCACCAGGAAAAGCAGGGCGTTCTGATAGTATTCGGACGGGACGGCCTGTTGCATTCCTCGATCCAGCCTGTCGACATAGCGGCCCGGATGTTCTC
>JBIOEK010000047.1:0-12589 GCA_044445925.1 Hyphomicrobiales bacterium | reverse complement strand
CCTCGATCGGCTATGGTCTGCCGGGCGCCATCGGGGCAGCGCTCGCCGCGCCAGGCCGCAAGGTGGTAAGCCTGACCGGCGATGGCGGGTTCAACATGATGCTCGGCGAGCTCGAGACGGCGCGCCGGATGCAGCTCGACTTCACCATCATCGTCGTGAACAACGCGGCTTCGGGCTATGTGAAGGCTCTGCAGCATTTGATGTATGGTGCGGGCTCCTACCACGCCTCCGATCTCGCGGAGACGAATTATGCGAAGGTCGCAACGGCGCTCGGCTGCGCCGGCATCCGCGTCGAAGCGCCGGGCGAATTCGGCCCGGCCCTGCGGCAGGCCTTTGCCATGAAAGGCCCGGTGGTGCTCGACGTCGTCGTGACGCGCGATCCGGCCAAGATGCTGCCGGCCGCCGATAATCGCGCGGTTCAGGTCAGAAAAGGCGATCGCGTGGCCTGAGCCCGCCATAAGGAGAGCTTCAAGCCAAGGAAGGCAAAGCCAAGCACGACAAAGCCAAGCACGACAAAGCCAAGCATGACAAAGCCCATCGGCATGAGCTTAACTGTCCATGAGGGCAGGGTGCCGACGCCGATAGATCAATCATAGAGGAGGGACGACAATGGTGAAGATGACGAGGCGCGGCCTGATGGCGACGGCGTCGGGAGCCGCAGGTGTCACGCTGTTCGGGATCGGGCGGGCGCGCGCCGCCGAGTTCTCCTATAAATTCGCGACCAATCTCGCAGGCGACCATCCGCTCAATGTGCGCGCCAAGGAGGCGACGGACCGCATCCGCCAGGAATCGGGTGGCCGCCTCGACATCCAGCTTTTCCCCAACAACCAGCTCGGTTCCGACACCGATACCCTGAGCCAGCTGCGCTCGGGAGGCGTCGAGCTCTTCACGCTGTCGGGCCTCATACTCTCGACCCTCGTTCCCATCGCCTCGATCAACGGCATCGGCTTCGCCTTCCCGGATTATCCGGCGGTCTGGAAGGCGATGGACGGCGATCTCGGCGCCCATATCCGCGCCGCGATCGCGAAGTCCGGCATCGTCGCCATGGAGCATATCTGGGATAATGGCTTCCGCCATATCAGCTCCTCGACCAAGCCGATCATCACGCCCGCCGATCTCGAAGGCTACAAGATCCGCGTGCCGGTGAGCCCGCTCTGGACCTCGATGTTCAAGGCTTTCGGCGCCTCGCCGATCGCGATCAACGCCAATGAGATGTATTCGGCGCTGCAGACCAAGATCGCCGACGGGCAGGAGAACCCGCTCGCAGCCATCTGGACCATGCGCATCTTCGAGGTGCAGAAATACATCTCGCTGACGGGCCATATGTGGGACGGCTATTGGCTGCTTGCCAACGGCAAGGCCTGGCAGGCGCTCCCGGATGACCTGCGCGCCCTCGCTACGAAGCATCTCAACGCTTCCGCTCTCGACCAGCGCGCCGATCTCGAGAAGCTGAACATCAGCCTGCAAAAGGATCTCGAAGGCAAGGGCATCGAGTTCAAGACGGTGGATAAGGAGCCTTTCCGCCAGAAGCTGCGCCAGGCCGGCTTCTTCAGCGAATGGAAGGGCAAATATGGCGAGGAATCCTGGTCGGTCCTGGAGAAGTTCACCGGCAAGATCGCGTAACCGGAAGTCATGACCGGGCGCCTCGAAAGCCGCGTCGCGCTCGTCTTCGGGGCGGGCTCGTCGGGACCCGGATGGGGCAACGGCAAGGCCGCCGCGGCGCTCTATGCGCGCGAGGGCGCGCGCGTCGTCGCGGTCGATCGCGTTCGCGGGGCGGCCGAGGAAACCGCTGCGATCATCGTTTCGGAGGGCAACGAGGCGGTGGCGCTCTCAGCCGATGTGACGCGCTCGGGCGACATCGCCTCGGTCACGGCCGAAGCCATGCGGCGCTTTGGGCGCATCGACATCCTGCACAACAATGTCGGCATCACCGAGATGGGCGATCCGATCGAAGCTTCGGAGGAAAGCTGGGATCGGGTCATGGCAGTCAACCTCAAGAGCGTGTTCCTCACTTGCAAGCATGTCTTGCCGGCCATGAAGGCGCAGAGGAGGGGCGTGATCGTCAATATCTCATCGCTCGCCGCGGTGACGATCAATCCCTATCCCTATTTCTCCTATTACGCTTCGAAATCGGGGCTCAATCACCTGACGCGGGCCCTCGCCATTCGCTACGCACCCTTCGGCATCCGCGCCAACGCCATCATGCCAGGCGTCATGGATACCCCGCTGATCTACCAGCAGATCGCCGACCAATATGCCAATACCGAGGAGATGGTGAAGGCGAGGAACGCCATGAGCCCGTTGGGGTTCATGGGGGATGCCTTCGACGTGGCGCGCGCCGCCTTGTTCCTCGCCTCGGACGATGCGCGCTACATCACCGGCATCTGCCTCCCCGTCGATGGCGGCCTCAGCTCCAAGGGGACAGGCTGAAGAAGGGCCCGGCATGGATATGGACCAGCTCCAGGGCGTCGATGGGGGAGGGATCCGCGAGCCGGATATGCGTGGCCGGGCGCCGCGCCGCGCGGGCTCGATCCTCGATCGCGCCGATGCCGCGATCGGGCACGCGGTCGAGGCTCTTGCCGGAGCTCTGGTCGCCGTCGAGACGGCGATCCTGTTCGCGGGCGTCGTCTCGCGCTACGTCTTCCGCAACCCGTTGACCTGGTCGGATGAGCTCGCCTCGATCCTGTTCCTGTGGCTCGCCATGCTCGGAGCGGTCGTTGCCTACCGGCGCGTCGAGCATATGCGCATGGGCGCCCTGATCGACAGGTCGAGCCCGCGCCGGCGCTCCGTCTTCGAGGCGCTGGCACTGTGCGTGGGGCTCGCCTTCCTCGGCTTCATCCTGCAGCCGGCCATCGAATACGCCGTCGACGAAGCGGCCGTGGTGACGCCGGCGCTCGAGATCCCGACCGTCTGGCGCGCCGCCGCCTTGCCGGTCGGCATCGCCCTGATGCTGGTCCTCGGCCTCACGCGCATCGCACGCGAGCTGCGGCCGGCCGACGTCGCGCTCGCGCTCGGCGTGATCGCGCTCATCGGCGGCGCGCTGACGCTCGCCACCCCCTTGCTGATGGCGATCGGCAACTACAAGCTCGTCGTCTTCTTCGTTCTTTTGACCGGCGGGGCCGTGCTGGCCGGCATCCCGATCGCCTTCGCCTTCGGCATCGGCACTTTCGCTTTCCTCGTCTTGACCACAAGAACGCCGATGACCGTCGTGGTCGGTCGGCTCGACGAGGGCATGTCACATATCATCCTGCTCGCCGTGCCGCTCTTCGTGTTCCTCGGCCTCTTGATCGAGATCACCGGCCTCGCGCGCCATATGGTCGGCTTCCTGGCGCGGCTGATCGGGCATGTGCGCGGGGGCCTGCACTATGTGCTGCTCGCCGCCATGTATCTCGTCTCCGGCATCTCAGGCTCCAAGGCCGCCGACATGGCCGCCGTCGCGCCCGTGCTGTTTCCCGAGATGAAGGCGCGCGGCGCCAAGGGCGGCGACCTCGTCGCGCTCCTCTCGGCGACCGGCGCCCAGACCGAGACCATCCCGCCGAGCCTTGTCTTGATCACCATCGGCTCAGTTACCGGCGTCTCGATCTCGGCGATGTTCACGGGCGGCCTGCTGCCGGGCGCCGTGCTGGCCTTCATGCTGGCTTGCGTCGTCTGGTGGCGCCATCGGGGCGATCCCGTCCGCCCCGCCCCGCGCGCCGGCGCCGCCGAGATCGGGTGGGCCTTCCTCGCCGCTGTGCCTGGGCTGATCCTGCCCTTCGTGATCCGCGCCGCCGTCGTCGAAGGGGTGGCGACCGCGACCGAGGTCTCGACCATCGGCGTCATCTACGGCTTCGCCTATGCGCTCGCGGCCGCCTTGCTGTTCGGCGAGAGGATCGCCTGGGCGCGCCTCTGGCCGGCGCTGGTCGATACGGCGGCGCTGTCGGGCGCCATCTTGCTCATCATCGGCACCGCGACCGGCATGGCCTGGGCCCTGACGCAATCGGGCTTCTCGCGCTCGCTCGCCGAGGTGATGACCGGGCTGCCGGGGGGATCTGCAACCTTCATGGCCGCCTCGATCCTGGCTTTCCTGATACTTGGCTCGGTCCTCGAAGGCATACCGGCGATCGTGCTGTTCGGGCCCTTGCTGTTTCCGATCGCGCGTGCCGTCGGCATCCATGAGGTGCACTATGCCATGGTGGTCATCCTGGCCATGGGCATCGGGCTGTTCGCGCCGCCCTTCGGGGTCGGCTACTACACGGCCTGCGCCATCGGCAGGGTCGATCCGGCCGAGGGCCTGCGCGCCATCTGGCCCTATATGGCGTCGCTGATCCTCGGCCTGATCCTGGTCGCGGCGGTGCCGTGGATCTCGATCGGTTTCCTGCGCTAGCCAACGGTGTGTTCCCGCGCCGTGGCTGTTGGAAGGACGGGCCTACCATCGCAGCGGCGCCGGGGTCCGTCGCGTTATCTCAAATAGTCGTACGCGACTTTCCCGAGGCCGAGGGCGAGGTCGGCGAGGATGTGGATCGCGGACACGACCTCCACGACCGGCAGCTCGGCCACGGGCGCCAAGGCGTGAGGCGTCAAGGATAGAGCCGCAGGCCCCGTCCAGGCGCCCTTTAGCACGACGTCCTCGAGGTAGTATTCGACAAGCTCGCAGATGCGCGGGCTGCCGTCGACATGCGGAATGATCTTCAGCAAGAAATTCGGCGCCTCGAGCGATGCCTTGACTTGCGTCAGGTCGGCCTGGCGGTGCTTGTAGCCCATCGTGCCGGTCGCAACCCGAAGCGGCCCGTAATCCAGAGTGCCGACGAGCGTGTCGACCTCGGTATTGAGAGTCGGGTTGGCGAGCTTCTTCGGAAAACCCCAGAGCTCACGCCCTCCGGCGATCGGTCCCTCATCGTTGAGGAACATGCAATGGGTGTAGCCGCCCTTGCGGCCGCGGAAGGAGACCGGAATTACCTGACCGGTTTCGGTGTAGTCGCCGAAGCCGGTCGAGTTCGGCATGCGGATGAATTCGTATTTGACCACCGGCTCGCGCTCGTCGAGTTCGAGCGGCTCCGGCACGACCGCCCGCAGCTTGGCCGGATCGGTGCGATAAGTGATGATCAGGTATTCGCGGTCAATGAACCGGTACGGCCCTGGCGGATAGGCCGGGTTGGTGAGCGGCATTGCGAAAGCCCGCTCCAGCACTTCCATCTCTCTCATCAGTCCCTCCTTGCATTCAATATGGACCAGCCCGCTTCGTTCACTCACGACCATCCCGCGCAAGATCGAAGGTGGACACCCCGTCCGGGCTCGTTGGGCGAGCCAGCACCTGCGGATGGCGTAGCGTGCGCACGGCGTCGTGATAGCCGGCCCGCCAATGGTCCTGCATCGAAAGGTTGGAGAATTCGTAGTCTTTCGAGTGGCCCTCGTAATTCCTCGCGCGGTAGATCAGGTGGACGACGTTGTAGACCTTGTGACAGGCGGCCTCGCTCAAGGTCCTCACCTCATCGCTGTCGCGCAGATCCTCGGGAAGCTTGTCCAGCAGAGCCGCAAGCGTGGCTCGAAGCCGCTGCACGTGTTTGAACTGGTCGGTATTGGCTCGGGTGCGACTCGAATATTGGATTTCCTTCTGGCGTGTGACGACCTCGGCCAGGTTGCGCGGAAGCTCGCCCGCCGCGCTCCAGAGATCGACCTGGAATGCGAGCGTGTCCTGTGGTGGCCCGCACTCGACCACCCATTGCAGGGGCGTGTTGGAAATGAGGCCGCCGTCCCAGTAGGATTCGCCTTCGATCTGGACCGCGGGAAAGCCTGGCGGAAGCGAGCCGCTCGCCAGCACGTGGTCGGGACCGATAATGTGAGTGGTCGTATCGAAATAGACGAAATTGCCGTTTCGCACGTTGACGGCGCCGACGCTCAACCGCGTCTCGCCGGAATTGATCCGGTCGAAATCGACGAGGCGCTCGAGCGTGCTCCTGAGCCGCTTCGTGTCGTAAAGGCTCGTCGCCTCGAGAGCACCGTTCGGATTGAGCCAGACCGGCGGCTGGCGCAAAGTGAAAAAGTTCGGAGCGCCGTGCAGGAGGGCGATCGCCGAGCTCGTCTGGTTGAAGAGCCCGCGTGCGAAATCTCCCCTGAGCCACAACTCTCCAAGTGCGGCGGTCGCATCGAGCAGCGGATTGGTGGTGATCTCCTCCCAGAAGCTGCGCAGCTTGGCAACCCTCTCGGCCGGAGGATTTCCCGCAATGATCGCGGAGTTGATGGCGCCGATGGAAATGCCGGCAACCCAATCGGGATGCAGGCCGGCTTCGGCGAGCGCTTCGTAGACGCCGGCCTGATAGGAGCCGAGCGCCCCGCCCCCTTGCAGCAAGAGAGCGATGCATTCGAAAGGCGGACGGCTCGGAATTTGATGAGATTTGGCGCGAGAACGGCCGCGACCCATTCGGGTCACTGCAGTCCCGTGCATCATATCCTCCGCTGTGGCTGACTGCTGAAGCAATTTCTCGACCAACATTTGCGCTACCTTTCCAATGGGACGGAGATGATTGTCTGAACCTTGCGTTTCTGGCCTTCTCGCTGGGGTCAAACGTGGGCCATAGCGGCTAGCTCGAGATCCATGTTCCGGCCGGCGACAGGCTGAGGCGCCTCGATGCGGAACCAGGTCACGTAGAGCGCCGGCAGAAAGACGAGGGTCAGAAGCGTCGCGACGGCGAGGCCTCCCATGATCGCGTAGGCCATTGGACCCCAGAAGATCGTCGGCGCGATCGGGATCATGCCGAGGATTGCCGCAGAAGCGGTGAGCAGGATCGGACGGAACCGGTGCGCGGTGGCCTCGATGACCGCATCCCAAGGGTGTCGCCCATGCGCCTTTTCCGTCTCGATCTGGTCGATGAGGATCACCGAGTTGCGGGCGATCATCCCGGTCAGCGCCAGCACGCCAAGGATCGCTACGAAGCCCAGGGGCTTGTCCGAAAGGAGAAGGGCCGCGACGACTCCGATGAGGCCAAGAGGAGCGACGCTCAGCACCAGGAAAAGCCGGCTGAAGCCCTGGAGCTGGATCATCAGCACCGTGAGCATGAGGACGAGCATCAGGGGCAAGACGGCGGCGACCGAGGCCTGCGCCTTGCTGCTCTCCTCGACGCTTCCGCCAACTTCGATACGGTATCCGCTCGGCAAGCTGGCATTGAGCGACGTGATCTTCGGCGCCAGGGCCTGCACGACGGTGGCGGCCTGGATCCCCGGCGCGACGTCAGCCTGCACCGTCACCACAGGCCGTCGGTCCCGGCGCCAGACAATCGGGTATTCCTGGCCGTAGTCGACGGAGGCGATCTGGGCTAACGGAACGGTCCGCCCGTTCGGCAAGGGCACCTGAAGCGTCCGGATCGTTGCGAGCGACATGCGCTGCTCGGCGGAGGCCCGGACCAACACATCGACGAGATAGATCCCGCTCCGCACCTGGGTGGCTGTGATCCCGGACACGACCGTGTTCAGCGACTGGGCCAGATCCTGAGAGCTGAGGCCGAGGAGGCGCGCCTGGTCCTGGTCGACCCGGATCCTGACCGTGCGCGCCGGCTGCATCCAATTGTAGTTGACGTTCCGGGCACCGGGAGCGGCCCCGATGACCTGGGCGACACTGAACGCGATCGCTCGCACCTGATCCGGGTCCGGTCCGCTGACCCGGTATTGGAGCGGCCATCCGACGGGCGGGCCGAGCTCGAGCGGATAGACCCGCCCGACGACGTTGGGGAACTCGCTGGCCAGAGCCTGCTCCAGCCTCGCCTTCACACGCTCGCGCTGCTGCAGTCCCTTGGTGACGACCACCGCTTGGGCGAAATAGTCGTTGGGCAGTTGGACGTTCAGTGGCAGGTAAAACCGGACCGCGCCCTCCCCGACATCCGTGCTCCAGTGGTCGACGTCCTGATCGTCCTTCAGGAGCTTGTCGATCCGGGCCGCGACATCCCGGGTCGCGTAGATCGAGGCGTTCTCCGGCAGCTGCAGGTCCACGAGCAGCTCGGGCCGGTCGGAGGACGGGAAGAATTGCTGCGGGACGAAGCGCGTGCCGTAGAGCGCTGCGCCGAACAGGCCCAGCGTGACGAGGACCGTGATCCATCGAGCTCGCATCGCCACGACGAGGAAGTGGCGGAACACGCGCATGATCGGGCCCGGCTCCTCCGCATGCGTGGTCCTGGGCTTCTTTGCGACCCAAATGCCGAGCAAGCGGGCAAAGCGGACCGGGACCCGGCGCTTCCGCATCCCCAGCACAAGGAAGCGGCGTAACATGCGCATGACCGGGCCCGGCTTCCCCGCATGCGCTGCCGCAGGCTTCTTCAGGATCCAGACGCCGAGCAAGGGCGCAAAGAGGACCGCGACGACCCAGGATGTGATCAGCGCGATCGCGACAACGGCGAAAATCGAGAAGGTGTATTCGCCCGCGGCGCTGTGTGCGAAGCCGATGGGGACAAACCCTGCGATGGTGACCAGCGTGCCCGTGAGCATCGGAAAGGCGGTCGAAGTATAGGCGAAGGTGGCGGCCTTTTCCTTATCGTCGCCGCGCTCCAGCCGCGTCACCATCGTCTCGACCGTGATCATGGCGTCGTCGACCAGCAAGCCGAGGGCGATGATGAGGGCGCCCAACGAGATCCGCTGGAGGTCGATCCCCGAGCACGCCATCGCCACGAACACCGCGGCGAGCACGAGCGGAATCGAGAGGGCGACGACCGCGCCGGCTCGCAGGCCGAGGCTGACCAAGCTGACCGCGAGAACGATGGCGACCGCCTCCCACAGGGCCTCCATGAAATCGTCCACCGCATGCTCGACGGTCACGGGCTGATTGGCGACAAGCGTCGACTCGATCCCGACCGGCAGTTTCGCCGTGATCTCCGTCATGGCCCGCGCGATGTTGCTCCCCAACGCCAGGACGTCGCCGCCCTTGCGCATGGAAATGGCCAGCCCGATGGCCTCTCGTCCGTTGACACGAAACATGGGCTGCGCAGGATCGGCAGGGCCGCGCGTGACGCGAGCGATGTCGCCCATGCGGATGATCCGGCCGTTCGCGACGAAATTGACGGCCAGGATGTCCTGCTCGGACCGGAAGGCGCCCGAGACACGGACGAGGATCTTCTCGTCCCCGGTCTGCACCACGCCCGCGGGGGTGACGGAGTTCTGGGCCTGCAGCGCGTCAAGCAGCGCCGAGCGCTGGATCCCGAGGCCGGCCAGCTGCTCACTCGAGAACTCTACATAGACGCGCTCGTCCTGAGCCCCGAGGACGTCGATCTTCGAGATGTCCGGCAGCTCGAGGAGCTGCTTGCGGACGTCATCGACGTAGTCCCGCAGCTCCCGATGGGTGAATCCGTCCGCGGTAAAGCCATAGACGATGCCGTAGGTGTCGCCGAACTCGTCGTTGAACCCGGGGCCGACTATTCCTTGCGGTAGCGTGTTGCGGATGTCGCCAACCTTCTTGCGGACCTGATACCAGATGTCCGCCACCTGAGCCGGCGGCGTCGAATCCTTCAGGTTGACGAAGATCGTGGCCTTGCCCGCGGTCGTGTAGCTCTTCAGGTAATCGAGGCTCGGCGTCTCCTGGAGCTTGCGCTCCAAGCGGTCGGTGATCTGCTCGAGCGTATCGCCGACTGTGGCGCCCGGCCATTCGACCTGCACCACCATGGTCTTGACGGTGAAATCCGGATCCTCGCTTCGCCCGAGACGGAAGTAGGACGCGATGCCCGCCATCGCGATGACGAGCATGAAATAGGCCACCATGGAACGATGACGGATCGCCCATTCGGAGAGGTTGAAATGCTTCATGACACGGCTCCCAGGACCCGCACCTTCTGGCCCGGACGCAGCGTCTGCACTCCGGCCGTGACCACGATCTCGCCCGTTTCGAGCCCTTGCGAAATCACCACGGAGGCGGGGTCGTAGCGCAGGACCTCCACGTTGCGCAGGGACACGGTCTGGCTCTGCGGATCGACCAGCCACACGGCCGGGCGCCCGTCTGCCTCGGTAAGCGCGCTCGCCGGGACCTCCATGCCGGGAGGCGCGGACAGCTTGATGCGGCCGGTGACGGTGGAGCCCAGCCGCATGCCCTCGGGCGGGTTGATGATGCCGACCTTGACCTGGAACGTCCGGGTCGTGGTGTCCGCCTGGGGCGAGACCTCGCGCACGCGGCCGGTAGCCCTCACCTGCGGGTCGTCGGTAAGGGCGATCTCGACCAGTGGATCGCGCGGGCCTGTCCGAATGAGCTGCTCCGGCACGTCGAAAACGGCGTCGAGACCGCCTTGGCGCGCCACCTCCACAATCATCTGCCCGGCACGGACCACCTCGCCCGGTTCGGCGCCCTTCGAGGTAACGACGCCTGGGGCATCGGCGACCAAGACCGTGTAGCTCTCCTCGTCCTGCGCGGTGCGCAACCGTGCCTTGGCGGAGTCGACCTGGGCCTCGGCGGTCTTGAGCGCCTGCTCGGCCGTGTCGAATTGCGCCTGCGACACCCATCCCTGCTTCACCAGCTGCTGCTTCCGCAAAAAGGTGAGGTGCGCCTCGGCCAGCTGCGCCTCGGCCGCTGCGAGGTTGGCTTGCGCCGAGCGCAGCGCGTTCTGCTGGTTCTGGGGGTCGAGCCGGGCGACGACCTGTCCCGCCTTGACCACATCGCCCACATTGACAGGCCGCTCGATCATGCGTCCGTCGAGGCGGAAGGCGAGGCTCACCTGGTCCTTCGCTTTGACCTGGCCCGTCATGGAAACGGTCTCGCCTTCCGCGAGACGCTCGACGGTGACCGTCCGGACGGGGCGGGCCTGCGTAGTCGGGGCGACCGGCTTGTCGCAGCCCGTGAGTGTCGCGGCGATCAGGGCGGCCGCCGCGATCAGAGACTTGAACATTGGCGCTACCTTTCCAAGTGGCTGACGGAGCTTCTGCCTGCAAGAGCGAGCCGGATCGGCATGGCGTTGCCTCTCATGGCTCATGGCCTTGCGTTGCATTACATAGTGCAGTATATTGAATTGCACTAGATAGTGCAAGCGGAGTTTTTGCATGGCAGCTCACAAGGGTTCGAACCAGGCCATCCCGAAGGCCCAACGAGGCGGGTCGCGGGAAGCGATCGTCGAGGCCGCCCAGCGCCTGTTCCTGGAACGGGGTTTCGGGTCCGTCAGCATGGACGAGTTGGCGGAGGCCGCCGGCGTGGCCAGGCGGACGCTCTACAACCAGTTCGCAAGCAAGGAGGAGATCTTCCGGGAGATGCTTCTGAGAGTGTCGGGTCAGCTCGAGGACGCGGCCCCGCCCGGCATCGAAACCCAAGGCGATGTCGAGGACGTGCTGCGTTTGATCGCGCGCATCATCCTGGATCTCCACAAGCACCCGGAATATCTCGGGTTCCTCCGCATGGTGGTGGCCGATTCACGTCAGTTTCCCTGGATCGCCGAGGAGTTCGCCGCTGTGATGGATCCGCAAACCGAGAGGTTCGCGCGCTATCTTGCCCACCTTACCGAGATGGGCATTCTGGACTGCCGCAATCCATTGCTGGCGGCGCACCAGTTCATGGGGGTCCTCAACGAGTTCTCTCTGTGGCCACTTATGATGGGTCGCAAGAGCCTAGGCGTCGCGGCCGAGGACGTTGTCGAAGAGACGGTCCGGATGTTCCTGCAGCACTACCGGCGCCCGCATCGAGAGGGCATGGTGACGACGGTGCAGAGTGCCGCCGGTGGCTCCTCTCGCCGTTCCGCACGAAGCAAGCCCACCTCAGGCTCGAGGATTACCAGATGAATCCCGCGATACTTTCGGCCGTCTCGGCTCTTGCAGGTTCACTGCTTGGCGCGATCGCGGCGATCGCCACTACGTGGTTGACGCAGTATTATCAGGATCGCACTCAGCGAAGGTCGCAGGATGTTGCGCAGCGCGAGCGCCTGTTCAGCGATTTCATCAGCCTGGCGTCCAAACTCTTTGCCGATGCACTCACGCACAACCTCTCGGATCCTTCGACCTTGGTGCCGCTCTATGCCGTCAAGGCGCAGATCTACATTTATGCGAGGAAGAAGGACACAATTGGTCACGCAGAGGAGGCCTTGAAGTCCATCGTGGATACCTACTACGAGCCGAACAAAGACTTCCGCAGCCGCGAATCTATCGAGAGCGTGCCACCCGATTTCTTGCACGCCTTCACGATAGCCTGCCGGGAAGAACTGATGTCGCAACACTGAGGAAGCGCAGTTCCGCTCGACAAAATCGCGGACTTTCGCTCCCGAGCGATCCTCCAACGGCTCCAGCCGCACACGTCGGGGACTCCCCTCCGCATCGATCTCAACCGCGCCGATGATCTGGAGAATGCCGACGTTCGGAATGCCGTGGTGGGCGATCGGGTCATGCTTCGAACGCAGCGCTACTTCGGTCTCGTCCACCTCGACCAGCTCCTCCAGCAGACTGCGCTGAGCGCTTTTCCTTTCGAAGTGGGAGACGGATGCCCTCCGCCCGTGCCCCAACGGCCTCCCAACTGAATCCCAACTGACAGGGGAATCGCTTCAGGTTAACGAGGCGGTTTGGCGTATCAGATTTTCAAGATAGTCGGGACTGAGGTTTGCGAGTTTGCGGCGGACCTTGAGGCTGTGCTTGTCCTTTGGATTTCGCACGAGGTTCATGGCCATGTGTT
>JBIOEK010000046.1:0-12636 GCA_044445925.1 Hyphomicrobiales bacterium | reverse complement strand
GTGCGATCGCGGCCATATCCTCTACGTCGTCGAGGGCGAGCTCGACACCGAGCTCAAGGATGGCCGAAGCTTCAAGCTGACGGCAGGGATGAGCTATCAGGTTTCCGACTTCGGCGATGCGTCGCATCGCTCCTCGACCCGCACGGGCGCGAAGCTCTTCATCGTCGATTGAGGCATGAGGCGCTCCACCTGCCGTTCTTCGCTGCAGAGGAGCGCGTCTGGCGCTAGCCGCAAAACTCGATCGCCGTCCGCTCGAGAATATGGGCCAGCGTCTCGACGGACCCGACCGTCGCCCATTCGGTCGCCGCATGGGCGCCGGCGCCATCCGCGCCGAACAGCAGGCAGGGTATGCCGGCCTCCTTGAGGATGGCGCAATCGGTCCAGAATGGCTCGCCACGGACCTTCGGCGCGCGGCCGAGCGCCTCGGCCGCGTGCTTGCGCAGGCAGATGACGATCGGCTCGTCGGCCTTGGCCTCGAAAGGCACCCGCTCGAGGCCTCGCTCCAGGCCATAGCGGAACTCCGCGACGGCGCCGGCAATGGCGTCGAGGATGCCCCGCAGCTCGGCCTCGACCGTATCGCCGGTCTCGCCCGGGATCGTTCGCCGCTCGAGCGAGACGCGGCAAGCAGCCGGGTAGCTCGATAATTCCTCTCCGCCCTTGATGATCGAGGCGTGCACGGAGCCCGTCCGCAAGATCGGGTGGCCGGGTCTCGCCAGGAGCTCCTGCCCGTAGGTCTCCAGCGCCACCAGGAAATGCCCCGCCTTGGCGATGGCGTCGACACCGAGCTCCGGGCGCGAGCCATGCGCGGCGCGTCCCTCGATGATGACGTCGAACCACACGAAGCCCTTATGCGCGAGGGTGAGGTCGAGATGGCTCGGCTCGGTGACGATGGCGGCGTCCGCCTTGAAATGGCGCACCACTTCCGCGGTGCCGAGGCTCGCATATTCCTCATCCGCCACGCAGGCGACGAGGATGTCGCCCGCGAGACCATGCTTGGCGGCGCGCGCCGCCGCGACCAACATCGCCGCGACGCCCCTCTTCATGTCGAAGGAGCCGCGACCGTAGAGCTTGCCGTCCTCGAGCCTCGCTTCGAGCGGATCGCCGTCATAGCCGGCGAGCGTCACCGTATCGATATGGCCGTTGAACATCAGCGACCGCCCACCTCCTTTGCCCTTGGCGATGCCGACCACGGAGGGACGGCCTTGGCGCGCCTCGAGGCGGTGCACCTCGAAGCCGCGCCGCTTCAGCCAGCCGGCGCAGAAGCTTGCGATCTCTTCTTCCCCCGCTGCGCCCGGCACGAGATCGGGATTGACCGAATTGATCGATACGAGATTCCTCAGAAGCTCGGCGGCGCTCGGCATGTGGCTTCTCCCAGGGTCGAAATGTTGAGGAATGTTGATTTTGACGATCGCGTTTTGCGATTTTGCCTAGCCGGTCGCTATCGCGGGACACAAGCTACGGAGATGAAACGATAAAATGATCCGTCGAGGGCGCCGATCCGGGTGTCGATCCTCGATTTTTTCTCAACATTTCGGGCTACGGGCCTCCAGTCTCGAACAACAGGCAAGGAATATTCGCCGCACATTTTTTTCATCGAGAACGTCACGGCTGCCGAGCTGCACGCCATTCGCCATCAGCTCCCTTCGCGACAAGGCGAAAGGGCGGGTTGGAAGCCCGCGCTACTGCATGTCGCATGCGCGTAGCGCGGGCGTTCCAGCCCGTATCCAGGTCTAGCAGGTTCACTTGTCAAAAAACACGGGCCAAAACCGTCTTGCATTCGAACGCCATCCTACAGTGTTCCCCCGTTTGGGGAAAGCAAAAAGTGCGAAGTTTCCGAGCTTAGAACCTAAACCATTGGCCGCCCCTTGATCCTGGCCGCTCCCCGGCCGCCTTCGGGTCGGTGAAATGGTAGGCGTTGCTGGTGCGGATCACACGCCAGCGGGTTTGGTGAAGCAAAGTCGCATAAGGTGCAAACTGGAACCGCGAGCTAAATTGCCAATCCAGGGATCCAGGAAAAACCGTTTGAACGGTTCAAATGCTCGCAGCCTCGCCCAAGCGTGCAAGGCGCACCTTGACGAGATCCCTATAGGTTGGCGTCTTGCGAAAGACCTCTCGCGCAAAGGTAAAATCGCGCCGGTTGGCATAGATGGCTCCATGCGCGAAGTTGCATTGCAGGGAGTTGAGGTTGATGACATTCTCGGGCAGCGCCACCAACGGGGTTCCCTGAGCCAGTGCCTGATACAGGGCTGCCGAATTTTTCTGCACTCGCTGCGCAAGAGCGATATAGGCCGCATCTTCGGCCGGCGTATCAATCCCGTTCGCTTTGGCATAGCGAATGATCTCGGGCGCCGCCAAGGCACTCTCATATCCACCGATTACCTGCCGGCTGATCGAGACACAGGGCATATAGAGCGCGCAGGTGGGCGTCAGCGGCAAAAAGGCCTCGACGCCATGGACGTCAAAACCGAGTTCTCCCCCCCGCCCCGGCTCCTCAGTGAATTGAAGCACGAGAGGGTGATCCCCCAGATAGAAGATATCGTCATGAGTGATGGTCATGACGACCCATCGACGCCGGGCGATTTCAGCCGATACAAGAAAGGCACCGCGCCAAAGTTCCGCGAACACGGACCCGAAATCCTGTCGGGATATTGTCTGGTCAAGGCCCTCGTAGAAAGCTCGAGTGCGGAAGCTTTGCGCTGCCATGAAGTCAGCGACGCGGGTGCGTTGCTCGTCGGTCAACCCACCCGTCGAGCAGGTGGCGATGATGCGTCGCAAGACTGGTGCTGCCGCCGTCTCGATCTTCTCAAGCGCATCCTCATAGGACACGGTCGTGCCGTTCACGACGAAGTCGTTGAACCCTTGCGCTGCCGCTGCGTATTTGGGCGGCGGTTTGGTGACCGTGTCTGTATGGATGTCGAGGCAGAACACCCGACCGTCCTCATCCGTAAAATTGCGGATGAGGAATTTCGGCACCCAATGCTGGTTCTCGTTCATGATGTTGATTTTATCTACTGTAGACCTCAATCATGCGTGATCTTGGCGCGCGTATCAGCGCCTCGTGGCTTGTTCTGAACAGCTCATATAGCCACCCGCTCAACCTCGTCGGGGCTGAACTCGTCCCGGCGCCGGTTATAGAGCTGCGTCGTGCGTGTGCTGGCGTGGTTCGCCATTGCGGCGGCTTTTTCGAGCGTACCGCCGTTCTTGAGATAGGCTGTGATGCCCGTCGCTCGGAAGGTGTGATTGCCGATCTTGGTTTCGATCTCGGCCGCGGCCGCGCGCCGGCCGATCATCGCATAGGCGTTCGCCTGGGGCAGGGGCGTTGAAGTGAGGACCCCCGTTCCTCGGCCGATTGTGCGGAACAATGCCCCCTTGGGGTCCGCGGCGAGGCCGCAGCCATCGATATAGGCATGGAGATAGGCCTCGAGGTTGTGATGGCATGGCATGGCGTGATGCTTGCCGCCCTTCTCGTGCAGCCGCACCCATAGGCGCCGGTTCTGCACATAGACATCCTCGACCTTCATCGCGAGCGCGGCGCCGACCCGCGCGAACGAATAGACCATGAGCCCGATCAAGGCGTGATCGCGCAGGCCTGCCGGCGTCGTCACGTCGATCGCGTCGAGGAGCTGGCGGGCCTCCTGCGGATCGAGCACCGGCGTCTTGCCGACACGCACCACATGCTTCGGTCCGCGCACGGACGAAGCGGGGTTCATCTCAACCACATGCCCCATGACCAGCCAGTCAAAGAGATGACGGATTGCAGCCAGACGCAGCTTGGCGGTCGGCGCACTGCGAGTTCGTGTCAGCTCCTCGATGTATCCGCCGACATGCATCGGCTGCACGGCGGCGATCGACGCCACGCCATGCGCCTCGCACCAGGCCAGGAATTCTCCGACGCCTCGCGCATAGGCGCGGCGCGTGTGCGGGTTTCGGATTTGCAGCGCGAAGAATTCGAGGAAGCGAAGCCGCGCCTTTTCGCCGGCGCCCGTGACGAGCGCGGGGAGCGAAGCGGCAGCGGAGGGAAGGGCGACGAGCTGACTCAAGCTTATTGCCTCCCGCCCGGATGCCCATCTGCGCTTACGCATTGTTCGAAGCAGCGCATCGCATAGCTATTGAGCGAAAGTCCTTTGCCCTTCGCCGAAGCCTCGACGCGATCGGCGAGATTGCCAGGAATCCGGATGGTCAGCCGTCGCTCGGCCGCGCCGCCCTCGGGCATCGGTCCAAAGTATACCTCGACTAGATGATTGGCGTGGCGTTCCAGCACGGCTTGCGCTTCGGCATCGGTCACAGGGCCAAAATCGAGAATTGTTTCTCCGTCGTGATCCACTCTCACCTTGAAGAACGCACCGTGCCGCGTCTGGTATAGGCCCCACCAGCCCATTGATGGCTCTCCTGCTTCGCCGCCTGTTACGCGCGTCGCGGTGTGAATGTTGTAGGTCTTGCCGTCGATGATCCGCTTCATGGTCGCTCTCCTCACTTGAGGTCAACTGTAAGCTAAGAATCAGTTGACGTCAAGTGAACGGAAAACCACCGCTCAAATACGTGATAAAGGATATTATCACATATAAATGCCCGTGCAATATCCGCCCGAACCGACCCTGTGAAAGGCTAGGACAACGGGCCTTAGGATTGGGCGTCGTCTTCGCGATCGTAAGCCGTCCACTCCAGACCCCATGCCTTGAGCGAGCGGAAACGCACCCGACGGCGACGACGCCGGCAAGCTCCCGCCCGAAGGCCATGCAAGTCGAGGAAGATGGAAACGGCCGAGAACACGAAGCCGAGCCAATCCCGCATGTCGTTCAACATGGGGGGCTGGTCGCTTTCCTTATGCGGCGGCCAACAAAAAAACCGCCTCGCGGCGCTTCGCCGGGGCGGTCGGACTCGTACCCGTCCAAAATGCCACAATAGGCATCTGCGGGGCAAGCGGGATCAGGCGCCATGGTTAATGATCCAAAATTCTAGGAAGATGGAAGCTCCATCTTGACCTCCTTTGCGGCGCGACGTTAAGGTAAGTAGGTCTGTCAATCATTAGGAAGGTACTAACTATGCTCTCCAGACTTGAACTGCTTCGGCAAGCCGCACAGCGAGGAAAGTACGCCCCCCTCTACCACCACCTAGCGAAGTGGCGGGGCAAGGAGTGGCGAGCGACGTTTAGCGAGATTGAGAGCGTCCTGGGTTTCGCGCTCCCCAATAGCGCCCGCGTTCATCGGCCGTGGTGGGCCAACCAAGGCGAAGGGGGTGGCCACTCTCACGCTTTGGCGTGGGAAATGGCTGGCTGGAGAACCTCACAAGTCGATATGGCCGATGAGAGAGTCACCTTCATGCCGGTGCGGAATTCTTGATTTCTGCACACCGAAGGTCATGGAGCCTGTCCCGTTGGCTCAGGCTTCATGTCCTCCCATTGCTTTGTCATCTCTGAATCCATCTTCGAGTACGCGCTCGACACGGCGGCAATGTTGTCTGCGGTCGGCGAAACGGGGAGCTCGTATTCCAGCCGGTTCTGCAATGCCTTGAGACCGTCTACTTTCCGATAGTGCCAATTCGCCTTTTGTTGAAATCCAGCCTGCCGACTGAAGGTGGTTAACGCTACCGCCAACGCAGAGATTAGGCCAAGCTGCCATTTTTCGACGGTCGCCGCTAATGGAGGAACGACACCAAGAAGTGCTGCGAGACCTCCGGCATCCAACGACGCCCAAAGTAATGACTGCGCTGGGTAATAATTCCACCTGGCAAGTCGAAGATACTTTTCCTTGTCGGCTTTTATTTGCGCGAGCAACGCTTTTCTACGTTCATCAAGAACCTGTCCGTCATCTGACATGAGAGGGATTCCTTCGAGCATTCGGTGCCTCTCAGTTGCACCTTCACAGACCCGCACGAAAGCCGCATAAGCCCCATTATGTCAAAGCGCTCGGCCGGGCGCGTCCCCGGCGCCCGCCTCGTCTCTCAAACCTCGGCTTTTGGCAGTGGAATCATTATAGAGGAGCGCAGGCCTGACGCCTGCGCCCCTCTCTGCTAAAAAAGGCGTGAACCCCGGAAACCTCTCCACCTCAACCTGCCTCGAAGCGATGTTGTTGTGGCTGTGTCCTGACGTGCGGGGTTCCCTCCCAGGGTGAGGCCCTAGGAGGTTGCCTTTCTGCGGAGGTGGATCGGCGTAGCCAGCTCCGCCCTCCGAGCCTTTGCGTCCTCGCGGGCTTGCTTGAACTCAGGCGCAAGCTTGGCAAGCGCCTTGACCAGGCCCGAGAGGTCGTATTCGTTTGATGTCTTGCCGCGTTTCGGCAATCGGCGCTCGATGCGCTGCACGTAGCCCTTCATCTCCAGGTCCGCGATGATCCGCTGCACTTGGCGCTCGCTCAACTTCATGCGAATGCTCAATTCCCTTTTAGACGGAAACGGCTTGCGGCCGGCGTCCCACCAAAAATCCGTGAGTTGCAGCAGCACACACATGTGATTGGGCAAGGAGAGGCCAAGCCGCCGCTGGCCGTGAAAGAGGATTGCGGGGATGCTGTTGAATCCCAATTCCCAAACGTCTTGCCCCCATTTGGCCACGGCCTTGGCCGAAGGCTTGGCTTTGGGGCGAGGCATGGAAATCACTGTTGCGGTCGTCGCGGCCATGATAAGTTCTCCTTTGCCGTCGATATATGCGTGGCTAAAATCGGCGCCGCAATACCGAGCGACGGGACGCTCATGTCCGATGCAATCGGCCATTCTTGACCGGAGGAACCGGACACAGATGTCCGCTAAAGCATGATGGAATGCGGACGTATCGACCAAGTGGCAAGCGTCATACGAAATTCACGTAGCCCCTACCGGACATGGATGTCCTATCGAAACATAGCCTCGGTCAATATTCGCTCGGCAGCATGATGGTGCTGCCCAGGCAATAGAGCCGGATTTCCGCAAGCGGGAAGTCGGTGAACTCAGTCGCCTTGCTGAACACGACGTTGTCGTTTCCATCGTCACAGGTCAGCGTCGCCGTCCGGTCGGGCTCGACGATCAACTTCCAGTGCTGGAACTCCTCGGCCGCCACCTTCCGCTCATGGCGCTGCGCCGGCGCGATCTCGTCGAGGAGCCAATAGGCGCCGCCGGCGTCCGCGAGATATTTCGCGCCATCGGTGAACAGCACATCCCGCATCAAGCGTCTGGAGGAGACCGGCGTGATCGCCGCCAATGTCGCGATCCTGGCGCCCGAGATGCTCGGCCGGCCTCTCAGCATCATCGTCGAGGTCAGCGTCGAGAGCGAGCGCAGCGATGATCTCGACGAAGGCGGCCTTCTTCTCGGCGCCCCAGGTGCAGCAATTCTACTACGTGACCGGAGATGTCGACTTCGTCCTGATCGTGCTGGTCGCCGACATGCGGGAATACGAGGCGCTCACCCGGCGGCTCTTCTTCGAGAACCGCAACGTCAGGAAGTTTCGTACCCTCGTCACCATGGACCGGGTCAAGTTCGGAGCCACGATTCCAGTGACATGATCAGCGTGAGGCCGTCACGGCCGGGCCGGCCCTCGGAACAAATCCGAGAATGGCCATGACGGTGCTCGACATTGCTCAGCTCGAATACTTCACCGTGCAGCCATAAGGCCGCGTCACGGGATGCGCCACGGGTTTGCCGGCGACCACGGCCTCCAGCGCTTCGCGCGCATAGGGTTCGGCCTTCTGCATATCGGCGATGCGGGTCGAGGCGATGCTGTCGGCGCCGCCCATGTAGGCGAGCCCGCCATCCGGCTTGATGACGAAGATATGCGGCGTCGTCTCGGCCTTGTAGAGACGGGCGATCACGCCTTGCGGATCGAGCAGCACATGGGCGGGCGCGGCTTTGCGGCTGGCCGTGTCGTCATTCGCCTTCGCCGCATCGACATAGCCTTGCTCGCCGCGGGCCGAGCTCGCGATCGTCAGCCACACCGCCCCCATGGCGCCGGCGTCCCGCTGCAATTGCTGCATGGCGCCGCTCGAATACCATTTGCGCACATAGGGACAGCCGTCATTGGTCCATTCGAGCACGATGGTCTTGCCCTTGAGGTCCGCGAGATGGACCTTCCGGCCGTTGCTGTCGGTAGCGGTGAAATCGGGCGCCGGCTGGCCGATCCGCGGCGCTCCCGCGGCGAGGGCCGGGACGGTCAGGCTCAAGGCGGCGATCAAGAGATAGGGTCGAATTCCCGGCATGAACTTTCTCCTTTCAGCTTCCGAAGCGGTTCAGTTCATCGAGGACGGCACTCGCGGTCAGCAGTTGCGGCAGGACGATGGGCGTTTCCCCTTTCGGTGGATAGAATACATAGAGCGGCACGCCGTCGCGGCCATGCTCGCGCAGATATGCCGAGATCGCCGGATCGGCGCGCGTCCAATCGCCCTTGAGATAGGCGACATGGCGGTCCGCGAATGCCTTCCTGACGGCCTCCGACGACAACGCGATGCGCTCATTGACGAGACAGGTGACGCACCAGGCGGCCGTCATATTGACGAAGACCGGGCGCCCCTCGGCGCGCAGCGCCGCGAGGCGCGCGGCCGAATAGGGGCCTGCATCGCACTCGGCGACCGCGCTCGATGCCGACGGAGCCGGCGCTGTCGCCACTCCATAGAGGATGACGAGCGCCGAGAGCGTGGCCAGCGCCGCGACCGCCCGCCCCAGCGAGCGCGCGCGCCCCTCGCGCCCTTGCGTCGTGCCGACGGCCCAGGCCGCGAGCCCGAGGAGCACGATCCCGGCCACGGTCGCGAGCACGCCGTCCGAGCCTGCCTGCCGGCTGATCACCCAGACGAGCCAGGCGGCGGCGGCATACATCGGAAAGGCGAGCACCTGCTTCAGGACCGCCATCCACGGCCCGGGCTTGGGAAGCAGGCGCGCGAGACGTGGCGAGAGGGCGATGAGCGCGTAGGGCGCCGCGAGGCCGAGCCCCAGCATCAGGAACACGGCGAACGTCGCCGCGGGCGGCGCGGCGATCGCGGCGGCGATTGCCGCTCCCATGAAGGGCGCGGTGCAGGGCGTCGCCACCAGCACCGCCAGAAATCCGGTGAAGAAGCTGCCGAGATGGCCCGCTTTCCCGGCCAGCGAGCCGCCGGCTCCGACGAAGCTGCCGCCGACCTCGAAGACGCCCGACAGGTTCAGCCCGACCAGGAAGAACAGCCAAGCCATGCTGGCGACGAACACCGGCGACTGGAACTGGAAACCCCAGCCGGCGGCCGACCCTGCCGCCCTGAACCCCAACAACAGGGCGCCGAGGCTGGTGAAGGCGATGAGCACGCCGAGCGTATAGGAGGCGGCATGCGCCCGCACGGCGGCGCGCTCATGGCCGGAGAGCTTGGCGATCGCCACGGCCTTGATCGCCAGGATCGGGAAGACGCAGGGCATCAGATTGAGGATGAGCCCGCCGAGGAAGGCGAAAAGCAGCATCGTCAGGATGCCGATATCGGCGGCAACGGGCGCGAGGATTGCCGACCGGGCAGGCTGCCGCGCGGCTTCATCGGCGGTGCGCGCCGGCCCTGAGGCGGGCGAGGCTCCGGCCACCGCCTCGCCGGGCATCGCCGCAATGGCGATGAAGCTCTCGGCGCCGCCCGCATCCTCGAGGACGAGGATGCCGGTCAGTCGGGCTCGCGGATCGAAGGTCTGGGCGGCTTTCAGCGAGAGCGTGAGCTTGCCGTCGGCGACGACCGCCGTCTGCGGCGCCGCATCGTCGATCGCGCCCCATTTGTCGGGGAAGAACCAGGCATCGCTCACCGAGCGCGGCGAAATCCCCTCGCCCGTCAGCGACAGGGTCGCATCGGGCCGGATCTGCGCGGCGAAGGGCGAGGGGCGGGGTATCCGCTCGTCGGCGGCGGCGAACAGCGCGGCTTCGGGCGAAGGAGCGGCGGCGCCGGCCGGCAGAGCGAGCGCGAAGCTCCCCTCTTCCGGCACGCAGATCTTCTCGCAGATCAGCCAGCTCGCCTTGGCCTCGATCGGGAACGACGTGATGTCGCGGGGCGGCGTCACGGTCACCGGCAGCAGCACCTCGCCGAGATAGGAATAGGTCATCACCGGCCCTTCGGGGATGCGAAGGGGAGTAGGCCAGGCGATGTCGGATGCGCCAGCGCCTTGCGGCAAGGCCAGCTCGAGATGCGGCGGCTCGCCGGCATCGCCCGGGTTGACCCAATAGATGTGCCAGCCCTTGGCGAGCCGGAAGCGCAGTCCGAGCCGGAACGGCTTGCCGGGCTCGACCGCGTTCACCTCCGACAACAGCGTCACCTCGGCGTGCGGCGTCTTCACCGGTGCGCTCTCGAGCGCCTGCGCCCCCGGCGCTCCGAGGAGGCCGAGCGCGGCAATGAGCCATAGCCCGAGACGAGAATGCATCATGCCCTGATATGTCGACCGGCAAGCCCGCTGGCGCAAGCACCATGATGTCGCGCGGTGCATTCTAGCGGGTAGCGTGAAATCTTGGCGGATATACGGTTCGAGGCGATGAAATCGTCAAGTCAAAATACAGTGAGCGGAGCGCCCTCTCCTCTCGCGACCGAACCTTTGCCTAATCCGGCATGGCTGTTCTTCCGCAGGCCCTCTTGCGGCGGAATCCCGTCTCATCGGCCGCGGTCGAAGCGCCAATCGGGTCGCATCGCCTTGATCACCATCATCTCGGCGAGGTTCTGGCGGGTCACCAGGCCGACGAGGGTCCCGTCCGGATCGGTAACGCAAAGGGCCGAGGCCGCCGGGCCCTCGAGCTGCCTGAGCGCCGCCTCGGCCGGCATCGCTGCGCGCACGCTCTCGATCGGAGCCCGCATGAAGGAGGCGATCGCTGTCGCGCGGTCATGGTCCTTCAGCGCCGAAAGGATATCCTCGCGCACCAGGAGGCCGGCCGGCTTTCCGAAGGCGTCCACCACGGGGAATTCGTGCTGGGCGGTCGCGAGCAGCATGTCGACCGCTTGGGACAAGTTCGCGCCGATCGGGATCGCATTGAAGCGCGTCTCCATCGCATCGGCGACGCTGAGCCCGCGCAGCGCTTCATGGAAGGAGGTCATCTGCGCCTCGCCCGCGGCGGCCACGTAGACGAAGATCGCGATGAACAAGAGGAGCGGATTGCCGAACAGGCCGAGGAAGCCGAGCACGAAGGCGAAGCCCTGTCCGATCGTGGCGGCGATCCGGGTCGCCCTCGGACCGCCGAGCTTCATGGCGAGCAGCGCGCGCAGCACGCGGCCGCCATCCATCGGGAAGGCAGGAATGAGGTTGAAGAGGACGAGAAAAACATTGGCCGCGGCAAGGCGCACCAGGAGCGAGACGCTGGGATCGTCGAGCCGCGTGAGCTGGTCGGGCTCGAGCGTGCCGAGCACGAGGAACAGCAGGAAAGCAATGACGACGTTCACCATCGGCCCCGCAATCGCGACCGCGAGCTCCTGCGCCGGCTTCTCGGGCATGCGTTGCATGCTCGCGACCCCGCCGATGGGCAGCAAGGTCACGTCGCGGGTTTCGATCCCGAAATGGCGCGCCGTGAGGATATGGCCGAATTCATGAAGGACGACGCAGAGGAAGATCAGCGCGATGAACAGCACGCTGTCGCGGGCGGCGGCAGGCCCTTGCCTTTGCCAGGCGCTGAAGCCGATCCAGGCGAGGAAGAGCAGGAAGGTGATGTGAACCCTCACCGCCGTTCCGCCGAAGCGGCCGATCGTCAGGGACCAAGGCATGGGACGTCCTCCGATGCGTTTGCGGGCCTAGTGCAGCGAATCCGTTGGAGGGGAAGGTTCGAGGATCTGGATCCGCACCTCAACCGACCCGACGGCCCGGGGTCGCGGGCGGTTCAGGATTCGCCGTCTCCCCCGCGAGGCGCAAACCGCGCAGGAGCATTCGGTGCATGGCTTGCGTAAGCAGATCGCCGAGCGCTGCCGCTTCGACATCCTCCGCGATCCAATCCCCGCGGCGCATCACCCGGCGCCAGGCTTCATCCGCGATATCCAGCGCGAAGGCAATCAGCACGTCGGCGAGAAACCTCTCCGCGGCGATGCCGCGATGGGCAACGAGAGCTCGGACCTCGTCGGAAAGGTTCGGATCGAGCCGTTCGAGGAGGGCAGCCGCGGCAATATCGCCTGACCGGAGGCCGGCGATCAGATCGCGCAATCGGGGCGAGGCCCTGTCCGCGGCAGGCAAATCGCCATCGATGGAGAGAAAGCCGAAGCCCAGTATGCTCATTATGCCTTCCCGCTCGCGCGCCGCCGACTTTACTCACAATTTCGGGGATGGCTTGTATTGCAATCCTCACCCTAGCCTTCCTCGCCTCCTCTTCGCAACGAGGCGCGCCAGCCGGTAGTGGGTCAGTCTGAAATTTCGGGCTCTTGACGCCGCTCGCGGCGCTCGCCTCATTCCTGTATGCTTGAATGCATGGCTAAGCCAAGTCCGCCAACTTCCAGGCGCTTCATCGTTGCCCTTGAACTGGGCGGCATAGCAGTGGCGCGCTATCACGTGGTAGCCGATGACGAGGATGCGGCAAAATTCGCCGCTCTGGGGATTGTCGAGCGAGAACGGCCGGCCGACCTGCGTGACGATAGTGTTGCCTTCCGTGTCGAGGATGACGATGCCGACCAAACCTAAAGGCGTGAAGCGCCCCCGCGACACAAACCAGCTCGCCAAGCTGATGACCGATATCCTCACCAGGCCAAGTCGAGGACCGAGAGCTTACACCTGAGGAGCAG
>JBIOEK010000045.1:0-12851 GCA_044445925.1 Hyphomicrobiales bacterium | reverse complement strand
CACGGTCGTGCGCCATCTCGTCGATCAGATATTCCAGAAGGCCCAGATCGAACGGCGATTGACGCTCGAGGCGCAATTCGCGGCGGTCATCTGCACCCTCGTCTCGCAAGGCATGGGAGTAGGATTGATCGACCCGTTCACCGCGCATGACTTTCGCGAGCGGGTGGTGACTCGCCCCTTCCTTCCACGATTGGAGTTTCATCTGGCCTTGCTCCATCCCAACCATCGGCCCTTGTCCAAGGTGGCGCGCGCCTTCCTGGCGACACTGCGAACCTGCCGCAACGAGCTGCTGGCTGCCAAGGGGGTCCGGCCACCATATGCCGATTTCGCATAGCCGCTCGACGATTTGGTATTTGACCGCATAGGAGGCCTGCCTTCCATTGGCTGCCTATGCGGCTGACCGCAGAGGAGCTAGGGTCGATCGATGCCTGAGGTCCCTCCCCTCGCTCCGGGCGCGCCTTATGACGTCGTCATCGTCGGGGCAGGCATCAACGGAGCAAGCGCCGCGCAGCACCTGGCGGCCGCGGGCTACCGCATCCTGTTGGTCGAGAGGCATGATTTCGGCTCGGGTTCCTCGAGCCGCTCCAGCCGCCTGCTGCACTGCGGATTGCGCTATCTGGCGCCCGGGCGTTCGATCCTCGATTTCCTGTGGCATCCGAGCCGTCTTGCGAGCGCCATGCGCATAGCAAGGCTCGCAATGCAAGCGCGCAGCGAGTTCGTGAGAACTTCCGGCGAGCGCGCGCGCAGCCTTCGTTTCTGCTTCCCCATCTTCAAGGACGGCCCTTATCGCAGCTGGCAGGTCGACCTCGCATTCTCATTGTTGCGCAAGCTGGGTCCGAGCGACCTGCCTCTCGATTACCGCCGTCTGTCCCGCGAAGAGGCGGCCCAAGTCCCGCTTCTGCGTGAGCTGCGCGATTTCGATAAGCTTCACTCCGTTGCGACCTTCCGCGAATATCAGCTGGATTGGCCCGAACGCATCTGCGTCGACATGGTGCTCGACGCGGAGAGACTCGGCGCGACGGTCGTGAACTACACCACGGCGCGGCTGGCGGCGCGCTCCTCGGAGGGCTGGACGGTCGAGCTTCGCTCGAGCACGGGGCCCGATTCGTCGGTCATAAAGGTGCAGGCGCGTTCGGTGCTGAACATGGCCGGCATCTGGATCGACGAGGTGAACCGCGCAGCCGAGCCTCGCGCGCGCCGGCGCATCCTCGGCACCAAGGGATGCCATATCGTCGTGAAGCTCCCGCCGGAATGCGCCGAATACGGCATAGCGACGTTGAACTCCCTGCAGGAGCCATTTTACTGCATACCCTGGCGTGGCTATCATTATTTCGGACCCACCGAGACGCCCTATGACGGTGACAAGGACGATATCAGCGTCACGCATCAGGAAAGGCTGTGGCTATTGGCGGAGGCGAACCGGCTGTTGCCGAGCCTTGCCCTGAAGGAAAGCGATGTGCTCATGTCGTGGGCGGGCGTTCGGCCGTTGACCTTCGACGAGAACGTTCCCTTCGGTAATCGGGCGCGCATTATCCATGATCTGGCGGCGGACGGCATGCCCAATGTACTGGCAATGACGGCGGGTCCGGTGATGAGCCATCGATCGGCCGGCAGGGAGCTTGTGCGCGCGCTGGCCCGACATGTGTCGCCGTCCTCGAAGGCCGCCGCACCCGACTACACGCCGCGCCGTTTTCCCGAGAATCAGAATTCGCCTGCGCTCCTCGCGGATGATGGACGCGTCAAGCTCTCGGACCTCGGCCATGCGGCGCGCCAGGAACATGGACGCTCGCTCATGGACATCCTGTTCAGGCGTGTCGGCATCGGCTGGGATTGCTCGCTCTCCGACGACGAGGTGAAACGCGCCGCGGAAGCGATCGGCCGGGAGCTTGGCTGGGATGGCGGCCGGCAGCTCCAGGAGGCCGCGGACTTCAAGGCCGAGGTGGCGAGGCTGTTCTCGCCCGAGCCGGGGCTTCGCCCGCTCGGAGCCGGCAGGCCGTGACCAGTCGAAGGGCAGGCTTTGGCACCACAGACACTTTCGCGGAGCAAAGCAGGGAGGAAGGTAGGATGTCTATCGGCTGTGAAGTATCGCGCCGCGGGGCGTTGAGACTGGGTCTCGGGGCAGGAGCCGGAACCTTGGGCGGGATCGGCTTTCCCTTCGCGGCCTGCGCGCAGGAGACGCTCCTGCGCGCCGGCATCACGGGCTTTGCCACGATGAACACCCTGGATCCGGCCAAGCACAGCCTGATCCCCGAATCCTATGTCATCTGGGCCGTCTTCAATGCACTCCTCAAGTTCAACGAGAAGATGGAGATCGTGACGGATTTGGCGGAGAGCTACACCGCCCTCGATCCGACGACGCTCGAGTTCAAGCTGCGCGCGGGCGTCAAGTTCCACGACGGCAGCCCCCTGACTTCCGACGACGTCAAATTCACGCTCGAACGACTCCTGGACGAGAAGTTCGCCTCTCCCAATCGCAGCAAGGTCTCCTCGATCCAGGAGGTCAAGATCGTCGATCCGCTGACTTTCCAGATCAAGACGAAGGCAGCCTTCGCGCCCCTTCTGACCTACCTGACCAATACGCGCAGCGGCACGCAGATCGTCCCCCGCAAGGTCGTGACGGCGATCGGCGACGAGGCATTCGCCAAGAAGCCTGTCGGAACCGGCGCCTACATGCTGAAGGATTGGAAAGCGACCGAAAGCCTGGAGCTTGTCGCGTTCAACGACTATTTCGGCGGCAAGCCCAAGATGAGCCGGGTGATGATGCCGATCATTCCGGAGGAGTCCTCCGGCATGACGGCCCTGCTCGGCGGCCAGCTCGATCTGACGAGCGAAGCGCCTTTCGCCGATGTACCCAGCCTCGAGGCCAACAAGGCCGTGAAGGTGTTCAAGCAGGCCGGCCTCAATACGCGCTATATCGTGCTCAACATACGCAAGCCTCCCTTCGACGACGTGCATTTCCGGCGCGCCCTGTCGATGGCATTCGACCGCCGGGCGATGGTGCGCGCGGTTCTGTTCGGGGAGGGCGAGCTGTCGCCCGGCATTCTCCCGCCCGCGCTCCTGCCGGCCGAGGCGCGTTCCATTCCGGACCTGATGCTGTTCAACCCGGAAAAGGCCAAGGCGGAGCTCGCGCTCTCGGAATACAAGCCCGGCGTCGAAGCCACGATCTCGATCTGGGGGCCGAACTGGTGGCGCCGCATCGGCGAAATCTTCGTCGCGCAGGTGAACCAGGTGCTGGGCACGAAGTTCGTGACCCAGGCCGGAGACGCGAACGCCTTGTTCTCGCAATTGAAGGTCGGCGAGTTCCAGGCCGTGGTCTGGGGATGGCTTGGCCTGGTCGACCCGGAGGAATATCTCGGCGAGATCCTGGGCAAGGGCGGCTTCCGCAACTTCCAGGGCTATGACAACCCTGCCTTCGACGATCTCATGGCGCAGGGCCGCTCGGAGCTCGATCCCAACAAGCGGCGGCAGATTTACGTGAAGGCCAATCTGCTGATGCTCGAGGACATGCCGCTCATCCCCTGTTTCTCATCGAATATCCACAATCTCGCCACGCCCAAGCTGAGCGGCTTCGCCCAGCTGCCCTATTCGAACTACGGCGACCAGTTCAGCAAGATCAGCCTCGGCTGATGCGCGAAAGGGACTGAGCGAAAGTGCACGCCGCCCGACCGATCATCGAACGAAGCCTGGGGGTACTCTTCCTGGCTTTGGTCGGGGCGGCGGCGGTGTTCTTCATCATCAGGGCGGCACCTGGAGATCCGGCGCTCACAGTGCTCGGCGACCAGGCGACGCCCGAAGCGATAGCCGCCTTTCACAAGCGCTGGCATCTCGACGAACCGCTTTCCGTCCAGTTCTGGATTTGGCTGACGAATGCGCTGCGAGGCGATCTGGGAACGTCGTTGACCATCACCAACGGCACGCCCATCCGGGACCTCCTCGCCTCGCGCATCCCGCAGACGGCCTTCATCGGCACTTATGCGATCGTCATCGCCATCTCCATTTCGCTGATCATGGGCACCATCGCGGCGATGCGGCATGGGCGTGCCAGCGATACGGTTGCGACGTCATTGGCGGCCATCGGCATCTCGATGCCGGATTTCTGGATCGCCTACGTCCTCATCTACTCCCTGGCTCTCGGCCTGCACTGGTTTCCCTCCTATGGCTACGTGTCGCCGGGGGTCTCCCTGCCGGGCGCCCTGCACAGCGGGTTCCTGCCGGCGCTTGCCATCGCGGCGCCGATGGCCGCGAGCTTCACGCGCATCCTGCGCACGAGCCTGCTCGACAATCTCTACAGGGACCATGTCCGGGTCGCCCGCTCGCTCGGCCACAGCTCCCGCTTCATCTTCATTCATCACATCTTCCGCAATGCCCTCATCCCCTATGTCACCGTCATCGGGCTGCAGATCCGCTATTTGCTCGGAGGCACGGTCATCATCGAGCGCATCTTCGGCATTCCGGGCGTCGGGAATCTGATGGTCGACGCGGCCTTCGGCCGGGACTTTCCGATCGTCCAGGCCTGCGCCCTGTTGTTCCTGTTCTTGGTGCTCGTGGTCAATTTCGCGATCGACATGGTCTGCATGGGCCTGAACCCGAAGATGCGCTGATGAAGTCATTCCTGCGCGCCTTCCTTTCGCATCACCTGGCGGTCACGGGCGCGTCGATCACCTTGCTGCTGTTCGCTGCCGTCCTCTTCGTGCCGCTGCTCAGCCCCTATGACGCGACGGACATGGACTTCGCCGCTTTGCTCGCTCCCCCGTCGCCGGCGCATCCCTTCGGCACCGATTCCTTCGGTCGCGACGTGCTCACGCGTGTCTTGTACGGCGCGCGCGTGTCTCTCCTCGTCAGCTTCACCGGCGTCAGCCTGGCGCTCGTCATCGGGACGGGCGCGGGCCTCTTCGCCGCATATCGGGGAGGCCTCCTCGGGATGGCCTTGATGCGGATCTCCGACTTGCTGTTCTCCTTCCCGAGCTTCGTGCTGGCTCTCTTCCTGATGGTGGCTTTCGGGTTCGGCGTCGTGAACATCGCCATCGCCATCGGCCTCGTCTACGCTCCCATGTTCGCGAGATTGTCGCGAAATCTCGGGGCATTGATCCTCGGCGAGCCATGGGTGCAGGCGGCGCAACTCTTCGGACAGTCGACCGCGAGCATTCTGTGCCGAGAGGTCCTGCCGAACATCATGGCGCCCTTGCTGGTCCAGGCGACCATCGGCCTCGCCTTCGGCATCGTCATCGAAGCGGGCCTGAGCTTTCTCGGCCTCGGCGTGCAGCCGCCCAATCCTTCGCTCGGCACCATCATGGCCGACGGGCGGGAGTATTTCGGGCCGGCGCCCTGGGTGATCACCATGACGGGGATCACAATCTCGGTTGCGCTGCTGGGCCTCAACCTTCTCGGCGACGGCCTGCGCGACATCACGGACCCCAAATTGCAGGGCCGCTCATGACGCAAGACGAGCCTCTTCTCGAGGTGGAGGGGCTATGCGTCTCCTTCGGGGCCAGAGCCGCCGTCGAGGCGGTGAGCGACCTCGGCTTCAGCCTGGCAAAGGGCGAGGTGCTCGGGCTGATCGGCGAGTCCGGCTCGGGCAAGACGATGACGGGCCTTGCCTTGCTGCGCCTCTTGCCCGAAGGCGCGAACTGCGTTGCGAAATCCATCCGGTTTCGCGGCAAGGATATCCTGAGGCTCGATGGGCCGTCCTTCGACAGCTTGCGGGGCCGTGAGCTCGCCATGATCTTCCAGGACCCCGTCGGTTCGTTCAATCCGGTCAAGACGATCGACTGGCATCTCAGGGGGGCCTTGTCCTCGGCCGACAAGGGCGAGCCCGGCGAGGCGGGACTGGCCGGGATGCTGACCGATGTCGGCATCCGCGATCCCGCGCGCGTGCTGCGCTCTTTTCCGCATCAGCTGAGCGGGGGGATGCTGCAGCGCGCCCTGATCGCCATGGTGTTCTCGCTGCGCCCCGCGCTGGTGATCGCCGACGAGCCGACCACCAATCTCGACAATATCGTCGAAGGCCAGATCCTCGAATTGATCCGCGAGCGTCAGCGCGAGCTTGGAACCTCGCTGATCTTCGTCACCCATGACCTGACGATCGCGCGTTCGATCTGCGATCGGATCGCGGTGATGTATGCCGGAGAGATGGTCGAGATCGGCAATACCGAGGAGGTTCTCGCGCGACCCCGGCATCCCTATACGGCGGGCCTGCTGAAGACGGCGGAATCGCTCGAGCGGCGCGATCCTGTCCTCTTCGAGATTGCCGGCGATCCGAGCGCGCGGGCCCATGGGGAAACCTGCCGCTTCTCGCTGCGCTGCCCCGAATCGATACCGCAATGCCGCCAAGCTCATCCAGCACTTGTTCGCACCGAGCCTGCGAGCTCGGTCAGGTGCATTCGTCATGACCGGTGAAGCTGCGGGTAGGGTCGGGGGCACCGAGCCGCTCATCGCGCTGGAGCACTTGCGGCTCAGCCTGCGCGGCCGCGGAGCGTCTCTCTTCTCCCGCAGGGCGGCGCAAATCCTCGACGACGTATCCGTGACCATCGGTCATCGCGAGATTCTCGGGATCGTCGGCGAATCCGGCAGCGGCAAGACGACACTCGGCAAGGCCATGCTGCGGCTTTATCGGCCGAAAGGGCGCATACTCTATCGCGGCAAGGACCTCGCCGGCTTGTCGGAGCGCCAGTTGCGGCCGTTCCGGGCCGAGCTGCAGATGATCTTCCAAGATCCGCTGTCCTCGTTCAATCCGAGATATCGGATCGGCGATTCGATTGCGCTTCCGCTTCTCCTGCATCGGCATGCTTCGAGGCACGAGGTGCGCGGGGCCGTGACCTCGCTGCTCAAGCAGGTGGGCCTCAATGCCGGGCATGCCGAGCGCTTTCCTCACGAATTGTCGGGCGGACAGCTTCAGCGTGTCGCGATCGCCCGTGTGCTCGGTCTCGCCCCTAAGCTGATAGTTGCCGACGAGGCCGTCTCGAAGCTCGATGTGTCTGTCCGGGCGCAAATCCTCAATCTGATCAAGCGGGTCAACCGCGAGAGCGGCATCGCCTTCGTCTTCATCACTCACGATCTGACGGTGGCTCGCTTCCTTTGCGACCGCATCGCGGTCATGTATGCCGGACGCATCATCGAGATCGGCGAGACTTCGCGTATTTTCGCCAAGCCGCAGCATCCCTATACGGTGAGCCTCATCAACGCACGCCGCGAGCCCTGGCTCGCCGCGGAAGCCGATGATGCAATGCTGGGGGCCACGGTGGCGGCGCATGCATGCTCGTTCGCGCCGCGCTGTCCGCGCCGCGAGCCCCATTGCCTCGAGGAGCGCCCGAGCCTCGAGGAGCGCGAGGGCCACCGCGTGGCATGCTTCCACCCCAGCGTCGAATTCGCCGACGCGGACACGCCTCGGCTCGAAGCGGCCGGCCAAGCGTAACCGTCTTCTGGTCGAAATGGGGCCCATGATGGCGTAGAAGGGGGTGCGCGCGACCCGCCCAATGAGCAGAGCCGAATTGGAAAATGCTGCCTGATCAATCGTTTAGACTCTGCGTCGCCCCCATGATGGAGTGGACGGACAGCTATTGCCGGCTGTTCCACCGGGCGCTGACGCGCAAGGCGAGGCTCTATACCGAGATGGTGACGGCGGCCGCCCTCATCCATGGGCCGCGTCGAAAGCTCCTCGCCTTCGATCCGGGCGAGCAGTCGCTCGCTTTGCAGATCGGCGGGGCCGAGCCGCGCGACCTCGCGCGCGCCGCGCGCTTCGGCGAGGATGAAGGCTATTGCGAGATCAACCTGAATGTCGGCTGCCCT
This sequence comes from Hyphomicrobiales bacterium, assembly GCA_044445925.1. Classification (GTDB taxonomy): domain Bacteria; phylum Pseudomonadota; class Alphaproteobacteria; order Rhizobiales; family Beijerinckiaceae; genus GAS188. The sequence continues at coordinate 5,066 of JBIOEK010000045.1, read as the reverse complement.
TCGGAGCGCGTGCAGGACGGGCGCTTCGGCGCCTGCCTGATGCGCGAGCCGGGCCTCGTCGGCGATTGCGTCGCCGCCATGAAGGGCGCCGTGTCGATCAAGGTCACGGTGAAGTGCAGGCTGGGCGTCGACGAGCAAGACAGCGAGGAAGCGCTCGACCGCCTCGCGGACTCAGCGTTCGCTGCCGGCGTCGACGCGCTCATCGTGCATGCGCGCAAGGCCTGGCTCGAGGGGCTGTCGCCGAAGGAGAACCGCGACATTCTCCCGCTCGACCATGCCCGCGTCCACCGCTTGAAGGCGAGGCTGCCGTCCCTGACCACGATCATCAATGGCGGGATCTCGACGCTCGCCGAAGCGAAGGCGCATCTCGATGTGGTCGACGGCGTGATGCTCGGGCGCGCCGCCTACCAGAACCCGGCCCTCCTGATCGATGCCGATGCCGGGATTTTCGGCGCGCCGAACCCGGTAGCCGACGCCTTCTAGGCGGCGCGCGCCATGCGGGCGCTCATCGCGCGGATGGCCGGAGAGGGGATTTCCCCGCATCGCCTGACCCGCCATATGCTCGGCCTCTTCCAGGGAGTGCCCGGAGCGCGCGCCTATCGCCGCATGCTCGCGACCGAGGCGACGAAGCCGGGCGCCGGCCCCGAGATCCTCGACCGGGCGCTCGCCTGCCTCACGCCTGCCGAGGCGCCGCAGATTCGCTCTCACGCCTTTCCCTCGGCGGCGGCGCTGGCCCAGCCGATGCGCGAGGAGGTGGCCTGAGGGGCGAGGCTTCGGAGGGAGCGGGTTTCCCCGCGGCGCTACGGGATGCACACATCCTTCGCTGCCGTGCAGGCTCATCCGAATGTGGAGACTTGAGCAGGATTGGAAAGCTACATTTCCACCCCCGGTAGCGGGGATCCAGAAAGTCCTCGGGCAGCCTTCTGCTATCGTCGCCTTGATTTGAATCAAAAGCGTTTTGCGCCTTCCGGAGGAGGTTTGACAACCTGCCAATCGGCTTGGGGCGTACGGATGGTCGATACGAGCAACGATCTGATGCTCAAGTGCGTGGCGGCCACGCGTGACGGAGCCGATTTTCCGACGGTTTGGGACACGGTGTTGAGGCCGCACGCCCTGGTGCTTGGCCCGCCCATTCAGACCTATCGTAATGACCTGCCCCACTTAGAAATACAACTCATCAGCGGTCAGCGTCTCGTCTACAACTCATCGTCAAAGGAATATTTTGTCGTGTAGCTTGTACGGCCGCGATGGCTTCACTTTTTTTGTCACGCCGGATACGTTCCCATGCAACCGCGGCCGATTGCCCCCAACTCGGAAGCGGCCAGGACCCTACCCGATCTCACTGACCGGCGCAGGGTCCGCTGTTTCCTCGGCGCGCGAATTCACTTCCATATCAACGCCTCAGCGATCAGACACCGCGCCGCTTCCTCGCGAGTGGGTTTCGGGTCCGGCTGATCGGCGATCCATGGCTCGAGGGCGCCTGGCTCGATCGGGTTAAGCGGCACGGCAATCGTCGTAGCGCTCGACGCCGGCAGATGACATGCCCCGCGGTCCTCGACCGGGCGCTCGCCTGCCTCACGCCTGCCGAGGCGCCGCAGATTCGCTCTCACGCCTTTCCCTCGGCGGCGGCGCTGGCCCAGCCGGTGCGCGAGGAGGTGGCTTGGCGGGCGAGGCTTCGGCGTTGACGGCGCGGCGGGCGACAGGAGAAAGACGGCCGTCGCGCCTCGCCGCGACCCCATGGCGACAAGCGAGGGGTTGAATCTCGCTGCCCCCTCCGCTAAGGGCTTGCCTCCACGCGCGATCACGCGCATGCGCGCCCGTAGCTCAGCTGGATAGAGCACCAGACTACGAATCTGGGGGTCGGACGTTCGAATCGTTCCGGGCGCGCCAATCATTTCAAGGACTTAGAGAAAGAGCGGAAATCCTGTGGCACCTCGGTGGCACCGAAGGCGCATGCTAGGCATGCTTTTCTAGGGCCCTCTTCGAGACTCCATAAGCGAGCATGACACCGCGCCGGCCGCGATGTCTCCCCTCGGGTCATGCCGCCCGCAGCGCCATTTCGGTCGCTCCCTCCATGCGTCCGATCTCGGCAAGCCGTTCCTTCAAGCTCGCAAGATCGAGCCTCCCGATATCGAGATTGACGAATGCCGTGATCCGCGAGGCAAGCTTGCGATAGGCATCCATGAAGGCCGCGCGCTTCTCGGCATCGGAGCCGCACACGGCAGCCGGGTCGGGAAGGCCCCAATGGGCGACGAGAGGGGTGGCCTGGCCAGTGCGGGCAAGCTTCCGCGATGGCCCGGACTGCGCGCTTGCTCCATCGACCACACCCTAGGTTCCCCGGTTGATCGAGATCAATGCCGCCAAGAGTCCCAGACCCTAGCCCGATTTTGAAACTCAAGGAGGCTGATCATGCCACATCGCACCGTCGTTCTCTCCGCTCCGGTCCGCACCGCCATCGGCACATTCGGCGGTGGCTTGAAAGAGACTCCGGCCACGGAGCTTGGGGGAACGGCGATTCGTGCCGTGCTGGGGCGGACCAAGCTCGACCACGCCAAGGTCGACACGGTCGTGATGGGCAACGTTGTTCAGGCCGGCAACAAGATGAATCCGGCCCGGCAGGCCGCGATCTTTGGCGGCCTCCCCGTCGAGGCGCCCGCGATGACGGTGAACCGGGTGTGCGGCTCCGGCGCCCAGGCGATCGCGTCGGCGGCCCAGGAGATCATGCTTGGCATGGTGGATTGTGCGATCGCCGGCGGCATGGAGAACATGGACGCCGCGCCGTACCTGATGAGCGGCGGGCGCTGGGGGTACCGTCTCGGCAATGCCGAGATTTACGACAGCATGCTGCGGGATGGTCTGAACGACGCCTTCTCCGATCAGCATTCGGGGTGGCACACAGAGGATCTGGTCAAATCCCGCCAGATCACGCGCGAGGACCAGGACCGCTGGGCGGAGCGCTCGCAGAAGCGCTTCGCGGCAGCGCAGGCCGCCGGCAAGTTCACCCAGGAGATCGTGCCGGTCGAACTTTGCGAGCGGAACAAGCCGGGACTCTTTCAGAAGGACGAGCATAACCGCCCCGAGACGACGCTCGCGAGCCTCGCCAAGCTGCGCCCCGCCTTCCGGAAGGACGGTACGATCACTGCCGGCAACGCGCCCGGCCTCAATAGCGGCGCCGCAGCCATGATCGTTTCTGAGGCGGGATGGGCCGAGAAAAGCGGCCTAACCCCGATGGCCCGCTTGGTCTCGTACGGCATCGGCGCGGTCGAGCCGGGCATGTTCGGCCTGGGCCCGATACCGGCCGTCAACCAGGCGCTCGCGCGGGCAGGGTGGAAGATCGGGGATATCGATCGCATCGAGATCAACGAGGCCTTCGCCGCGATAGCGATTGCGGTCTACCGCGAGCTTGGCCTCGCCGAAGACGTCGTGAACGTCGAGGGCGGCGCCATTGCGCATGGCCATCCGATCGGCGCGACGGGAGCCGTGCTTACAACTCGGCTTCTCCATTCGATGCAGCGCGACGGGCTGAGGCGCGGCATCGTCACGCTCTGCATCGGCGGCGGCCAGGGCATCGCGCTGGCGTTGGAGCGCTCCTCCTGAGCGGCAAGAGATGAGCACCTCCGCGTCCTTCTCTGGTGCCAGCCTCGCCTCCGAACGGCCGAACCCTGAGTTCTTCTGAGGCCCGCTGTGCGAGTTCGCGTCGGTGCGCGTGACAACGATCAACCAAGCCGATCAATCACCCCAGAGACCGGACGGTGGTGCATCGGCACAGAAAAGCGTCACCGCATCCAGCGCGCAATGAAGTGGGGCTGTGCAGCCAAGCGCAGCTTCATGCATACAGCCAAGCCAAGGAGACACCATGAGCAAGGATTTTGTTCAGATCGCCAACGACGTGATTACCGGGATCGGGATGCTGCGACAGGGTTCACCCGACACGATAAAGGCGTTCGCCTCTCTGTCGACGGCCGCCACCGCCTCGAGTGCCATCGACACAAAGACGAAAGAGCTAATGGCGCTCGCCATCGGCATCGCCGTCCATTGCGACGGCTGCGTCGCGTATCACACCAAGATGGCACACCAGCATGGCGCGACGCGACAGGAGGTCCTGGAGACGGTTGCGCTCGCGGTCTACATGGGCGGCGGGCCAGCGGCGGTCTACGGCGGGGATGCGGTGCGGGCCTATGATCAATTTACCGGCGCTCAAGGGAAGTCGTGAGTATTTGACCGGCGACAATGCAGACTTGTGGCTGCAAACTTCCTAGAACATGCACCCCGCCACCTCGTCCTCACGGGCAACCGCGGCGTTGGCAAGAAAGTCGCCTGTGCTAGCGCCGTCCGACTTGCCTCGATGTCGGCTTCTCAGGAATCAACCACAGAGCGTTCGCCCGATCGCTGTTTCTTCGGTGATCTCCTTGCGCCCGAGAGCCGCACGTTGCTGGGCCGCTGTGCGGAACCGACCGGATCAGCCGAGGCGTCCTCCTTCGGAGTTGACCAGCAGCGAGCCATCTTCCTTGTGAAACGGCCCAGGTGGCAAACGATCGATGAGATCGAGGACCGCCTCGCTTGGCCGGCACAGCCTCACACCCTTCGCCGTGCAGACGATCGGTCGATTGACCAGCACGGCATGCTCGATCATCGCGGCAAGTAACTTCTCATCGTCGACGGACGGGTCGAGCAATCCCAGTTCGGCGGCCGGTGACTTCGTCTCGCGCAGAGCCGTGCGCGGGGTTAGGCCAGCCGCGGCGAACAGGCCGAGCAGCTGAGGAATGGTCCATCCTGTCTCGAGATATTCGATCACGGTCGGACGATAGCCCGCCACCTCGATGATCGCGAGCACGTTGCGAGAGGTGCCGCAATCCGGGTTGTGATGGATGACGACATTCATCGGCTCAGCCGCGGGGCGGCGTCGTTGATTGGCGCTGAGGCGGCGGGTCCGCTTGCGACACGGCGTTTGACCGCCGAGCCAGCTTCGTACCAGCTGCGTGTCGCGATCACGATCTTGACAACCGACAGCATCACCGGAACCTCGATGAGAACTCCCACTACGGTTGCCAGAGCCGCACCTGAAT
>JBIOEK010000044.1:0-13068 GCA_044445925.1 Hyphomicrobiales bacterium | reverse complement strand
GAGCATGCCGGCCTCTATTGCAACAATGACGAGCTTGCTTCGCGTCTCATCGCCGCCGGCGAAGCCGTCGGCGAGACCGTTTGGCGCATGCCGATCGGCAAGGGCTACGACAAGATGATCGATTCGAAATTCGCCGACATGAAGAATGCGGGTGGGCGCCACGGCGGCTCGTCGAGCGCGGCCATGTTCATCAAGCGTTTCGTCGGCGATACGCCCTGGGCCCATCTCGATATCGCCGGCACGTCCATGGCCTCCAAGGAGACCGACATCAACCATTCCTGGGGGTCGGGTTGGGGGGTGCGCCTGCTCGACCGGCTGGTTTCGGACTATTATGAGGGGTAGAAATGGCGGCTCGCGCCCGGCATTTGAGCTCGCCGCTCGGGAACGAATGATCGTTTAGGAGAGGGTCACCCTTTCGGTCATTGGCGAGACAGGAAGATCGCCATGGCGATCCACCATAGCGCCATGACGGCCGATATCAGGCCGCGCCAATAGCTCCCTTCGCCGCTTAACCCTTCGATAAGTTGCAAAGCCATGGCAATGACCGCGAGCATGGCGGCGAAATACATGCAGAGGATGGAAATCCGCCGGCTCTTGAGGCTACGTATTTCGTTTGCGTCCGAGAGCGGTCCAGGCGGGGCCTTTTCGCCCGGCTCGATCATGACGCCCTGCCCCGATGGAACGTGCCGGACCGGGCTCCCTGGCATCCGCGGCTGTAAAGCGCGCAGACGAGGGTGACGCAGCCGAATATATTGGCGAACAGGACCAAGAGCCGCCAAGCCGAGATCGTGCCGTCATTCAGGCTATGGAAGAGCCGCACGACTCCGATGATCAGCACCAAGGCGAGCATCAGCGCCACAGAGCAGATGAGAAGGGGGTTGATCAGGCGAGATGGCCCGCCCCGAGGGGCAACAGCTTGGATCGTCTGGACCTTGATTGGGGCTTGACCGTTCACGACGCTCTCCATCCGCTTCACATGGGAGGCATGGAGCTTTGTCGCGCGAAGGCGCGGAGAGGTTCATCCGGGAGCCGGTGGAGCGCCGCAATTACAGGGAAGATGCAGCGGGAACTGCGGAAAATGCGCTACGCGACGGGCTGATGACCGCCATTGTCGCCGAAGGCTTCCTCGCGATAGAGCCCTAGCGAATGCATCACCGGCAGATCGTTGAAGGAGAACAGGCAGGCATCCTCGCTCGCGGAACTGTTGCCATGCTCGTGCAGCGCCCAGGACGGCACGCAGAATATGTCCTTCGCCTCCCAATCGAAGCGCTTGCCGGCGATGATCGAATAGCCTTTGCCCTTCGCCGCCTGATAGATGAAGCTTCCGGTATGCCGGTGCGCCTTGGTGCGCTCTCCCGGACGCAGCAGCTGCATGCTGGCGCCGATCGTCTGCATGACCGGGCCGCCGGTTAGCGGATTGACGTAGTTCATCATCACGCCGTCGAAGGGCGAGCCCTCGCTTGCCTTGGCATAGCGCCCGAGGGCCTCGTAGGTCGGGGCCCATTCGTATTTCAGGAGCGGCGAATAGGGCTTCGGCCAGGAGGAGGCCGCCGGCCTCAGGCCGGGGGCGCCATAGGTCGAGGTCGAGTCGTCGACCGGGTAGGTGACCTCCTGGCGGAGATTTGGATGCACGGCGAAGAAATTGGCCTCGAGCGCGTTCATCAAGGGGATATCAAGCCCATCCTGCCAGATGCAGGGCGATCCTTCGGCATCGACGCCATGCTCGTGCCAGGAGCCGTTCGGCGTCAGCACGAAGTCATTCTCCTTGAGTGTCATCTTATGGCCGTCGACGACCGTATAGGCCCCCTCGCCTTCCATGATGAAGCGCAGCGCCGAGGCGGAATGCTGGTGCGACGACGCAACCTCGCCGGCCCGCATCACCTGTAGGCCGGTATACAGCCAGCCGACGGCCGCCGAGACGTCGCGGCGACAAGGATTGGCGAGATAGACGACACGCCTTCCGGCCTTCTCGGCGGTAACGAGGTCCAGCGAGCGCAGCACATGCTCGCGCAAATCGCGATAGCGCCACAACGCCGGCACCGATGTCGATTGCGGGAACCAGGGCTCGATCTTGTTGGCGACCGTCCACAAGGCGCCGGCCTCGAGCTTCTCGAGATCGGCGTAGTAGGAAAGGAGCTCGCTCGTGTCCTCGACATTCGCCCTTCCGGCTACCGCCTCGCGCATCGCCTCTTCCTCCATGCTTTGGCAGCTCGAAGCTTAGCACCGATCGCCCATAAGGGGAGAGCGCGGCGCGCATCGGGCAACGCGTTCGTTCGCAACGACAACGGGCCCAGCGCCCTCCGGACCCGACCCTCATGCCCCTCGATTGGCCGCGCCCGGCTTCGCAGGCTCGCGGGCGAGCGTCTCGCGCATGACGCTCGCGGCCTCATCCATCTGCGAGCTGACATAGGATGCAAGCTCGTTCGGCAACAAGTCGGCGACCCAGACGATGCGGCTGCGGCCGTCGCCCTCGGCGAGCACCTGCACCGAAGCGCTATGCGTGGTGAGCTGCCCTCCGACCACGGCGTAGACGAGCCGGCGGGCCTCGTCGTCGAGATCGACGAGGAGCTCGCGCGCCACCGTGCCGTTCGCGAAGGTTACGATCCTCGCCCCTTCTTCGAGCCGAAGATCGGTGACGAAGCCCGGAGCGACGCGCCGATGCACCGCGCCGAAGTCGCGCATCGCCGCCCAGACATGTTCCGGGCCGGCATCGATCGCGATCTCCTTCCTGATGGAAGCCATTGCCTGTCTCCTGGTTCTGCACTCGCGGCGCAAGCTTAACCTGCAACAGGGTTATGGCGTGGGCCTGGCTCATCGTCTGGCGGTTTTCGGACGCGTTCACAACCGCGGCGTCATCGCGACGCCCCGCCCCATCGCCGGGCCGATTTGGGCGGCAAGGCCGGCGTCGAGGCTGGGCGACCGCCTCGCGCCTCGCGCGACCCTCCGTTGCCGCTCCCCTCGGCCTTTAGAGCCTGTTCACATTTGGGCGCCAAAAACCTCCATTTTTCAGCGACTGCGACGGTGACGGCTTCAGTTGCGGGATAGGGGTTCCGGGCCGGCCTGGACATGCAAGCTACGACCCTATCGCTCTGAAATATATTGTCTTTTCATGGATAGGCGGCTCGCTCCGCGGCGATCATCCGGCCCTCAGAATGTTGAGGAATGTTGATTTTCAACATCGCAAGCTTCGATTCCGGTAGCCGGCTATTTATCTCGTCAAGACGCTGGATGCGCGTCGCCGCAAGCGCCTGGCGCGCGCCGCGCAGACCGGGGCCGACAGGCGAATTGAGGCCGCGCCGCATCGCTGCTGCGCGAGAGCGCAGGCTCGCCGCGCCGGAGCTCCGGATTCACTTGTCAAAGAACCGTGCCCCGCCCATGGGCCGCGCCACGTCATACTGAGGGTGCATAATAATGGAGGCGCGACGAGAACGCAACAGGAACGAAGAACTCGAACGTCGCGATTGCATAGTCTGGGGTATTGACACATCTTCGTCGGTAGCGACCGAAGAAGTGCCCGCCCCTCAGATCGGCGTGCCGGGTTCCGTCCTCGCACCCGCTACGATGACATGGACCCGTGCCGGGCTCCATTCGATGCCGCACTCCAAGCCGCGCTCCAGCTCCGGCATGTCGATGCTGGGCACCCTCACGTGGATTTCAAGGCCGGCTTTCTTGCCGACGACCAGAAAGCTATCGCCGTAGTTCACAATTTCCTCGATGGCGATCGTGTTGCCCGTCGGCGAAGGCGCGATGGCCTCACGACGCAGCCTTATGGTTTCGGGACGGACCAGGACGCTGACATCGGCACCTTGCGCGAGGTCGAGGCGGCCGGTCGCTATGGGCCCGAATTCGTCGATCTCGACGATCCCATCCGCGAGCGAGCGTCCCTCGAAAAGATTGCTGTCTCCGATGAAGGACGCGACGAAACGTGTCCGAGGCGCGAAATACACCTCGCCGGGCGTGCCGGTCTGCTCGATGCGCCCGTGATTGAAGACCGCGATGCGGTCAGACATCGCCATCGCCTCGGTCTGGTCATGAGTTACGTAGATCATCGTTACGCCGAGCTCGCGATGGATGCGCCTGAGCTCCATCTGCATACGCTCGCGCAGCGTCTTGTCGAGCGCGCCCAGCGGCTCGTCGAGCAGGACGAGGTCCGGCTCGAAGACGAGCGCTCGCGCCAAAGCCACGCGCTGCTGCTGGCCGCCAGATAGCTCCGCCGGAAAACGCATGGCGAGATCCGCGAGCCCGACCATAGCGAGCGCTTCGGCGATCTTGCGCTTGGCCTCGGCACCCGCGATCCTTCGCATGCGCAGCGGGAAGCCGACATTCTGCTCGACGCTCATATGCGGGAAGAGCGCGTAATTCTGGAAGACCATGCCGATATTGCGGTCATAGGGCGCGACCGCGTCGATCTCGCGTCCGTCGATGCTGATCACGCCCGAGGTCGACCGCTCGAAGCCGGCGATCATCATCAAGGTCGTGGTCTTTCCGGATCCTGACGGTCCGAGGAACGAGATGAACTCGCCAGGCTGCACATCGAGATCGATCCCGTCGACCGCATTATGCCCTGGAATATAGCGCTTGGTGACGACGCGAAGACCCAAGGAACGAGCAGATTTCATGGAATCCCAGACCTCAACCGCGCAGCGGGACAGGCGGGCTCTTGATCAGCCGCGCGGCCCAGCGTGTGCCGATCGCCACGAGCACGCCCGCCAGCAGCAGGGACGAGGCCGCGGAGATCACCGGATCGGCTTCCATCTGGAAGCTGTTGAACATCTGCCGCGGCAGCGTCGCGCTGTCGCGGCCGGAGATGAAGATCGCGATCACCGTCTCATCGAAGGATTGGATGAAGGCAAAAAGTGCAGCGACCAGGAAGGCAGGCCGCAGCATCGGCAGGGTGACGAGGCGAAAGGCCGTGAAGGGCCTGGCACCGAGATTGGCGGCTGCATTCTCCACCCGGCGGTCGAAATTCGTCAGGGCGGAGGTGAGCGTCAGCACCACGACCGGGATCGAGAGGCAAGCATGGGCGAGGATGACGCCCCTCATGCTCTGAACGAGGCCGAGCGAGCCGAAATAGCTGTAGTAGCCGAGCGCCATCACGATATGCGGCACGATCAGCGGCATCAGCACGAGCACGCGAAAGGCACGCCGGAACCGGAACCGGTGGCGCACGAGGGCAAAGGAGGCGGGCGCGCCCAGGAGCATCGCCAGCCCCATCGCGCCGAGGCCGATCAGGAAACTGTTGATCACCGGACCTGTCCAGTTCGGATCTGAGAAAAACCGCCGGTAATAGCCGAGCCAGAATCCGGGCGGCGGAAATTCGAGCGAGGGCGCCGTGCTGAACGACATCGGCACGACGATCAGCATCGGGCCGACCAGAAGCAGCGCCACCAGCACGGCAAGGAGAATCGTGGAGCGCGACAATTCTATCTCCACATCTTCTCGATGCCGAAGAGGCGCTCATTGAGCGCAAACAGCGCGACCGCGGCGGCGAGCAGGACCAAGCGCCGTCTCGAATGTCCGCGCCAATACGCTAAGATCATAGGTCGAGGTGAAGAAGCCGGCGTAGTTGCCAAGCCCGAATTCGGGCTCGCTGAGGCTCATCCAGACGACGAGGCCGAGCGGCACGAGAAAGAACGCCGTCAGGAATAATGCCGCCGGCGCGTAGAGAATGAAGGGAGGCCGGGATAGCTCCCGCAGCCATGCGGGCCATGGTCTCGTCGGCGCCGCGGGCCGCACCATGTCCGCCTGCGTCAGCTCGAAAGCCATTGCTCGAAGCGTTTCGCCATGACGTCGAGCTGCGGCAGCAGCTTTTCGGCATCGAGGATCACGCCCTTGGGGAGATTCTCCGGGGAGGTCGGCATGCGGGCGACGACATCGAGCGGAAGGAACTTGAAGGAACCGGGATTCATCGGACCGTAATTGTTCCTCTTGGCGAATTGCGCCAAGCGCTCCGGCGCCACGGCGAACTCGATGAAGCGCCAGGCATTCTTGGTCCGCGGCGTGCCGCGCGCCACCACCCAGGCGGCGACATCGATGACAGCCTGATTGTGGACGAGCTCTATCGGCACCTTCTGATCGACCATCGCCTGAGCGCTGGTGCTCCACATGCCGATCAGCTCGACCTCGCCGTCGCGCAGAAGCTGTTGCGATTGTGGGCTCTGGCTCCACCAGACGCGGACATCCTTCTTGATCCGGTCGAGCGATTTGAAGGCCAGGTCGAGGTCGTAGGGAAAGAGCTTCGCGGGCTCGACGCCGTCGGCCATCAGCGCGAAGGCGAGCACGCGCGCCGGATAGTTCTGCAGGATGCGGGCGCCCGGAAATTTCGTCGTGTCCCAGAACTCGGCCCAATTCGCCGGACCGCCATTGGGGAAGCGGTCCTTGCGATAGGCGATGATATTGGCGAAGGCGTGCGAATTGATGCCGTTCAAGGTCACGGCGCCGGGCCACAGCGACGAGGCCGGGATCTTGCTGTCGTCATAGGCGTCGATCAGGTTGGCGTGATTGGCCCGCCCCAGCTCGGCGACACCGAGCGTCGTCACGTCGAACTCGTAGACGCCGGTGCGCATCTGCGCCGCGAGCTTGGCGAAGGAGACGGGGGCGATGGTGCGGATCTCGATGCCAGTCGCCTGGGTGAAAGGGTCGAAGAGGACGGCGCGGGCCGCTTCCTCCCAGGGACCGCCCCAGGTGTTGATGTAGAGCGTGTCGGCCGCCCGGGCGCTACGCAGGAAAGGCATCGAGACGGCCCCCGCCCCCAAAGCCGCCATCAGACTGCGCCGCGTGAGGCGCGACAGGCGTGAACGACCGATCTTCTTCATCATGCTCTCCCTTCAGCTACGAGACGGATGGAACCACGTCACTGCGAATGCGGGCCGGATCGGAGACGAGCATCGTGAGATCGGTCTCGTCCTCGTCATTACGCCCGACTATCCGGCCATCCGCCTCGATACGGATCGTGCCGGCATGGCGGCGGCTCTCGAAGGAGTCGGGCGCCAGGGCGTCGTGCGAGGCGCGATAGAGCGGCCACCAGGTGTCGGACGCGGCCCGGAAGCCTTCGAGCCGGATGCGGTCGAGCAAGGTCGGCCGCGCGGCGGGACGGGGAGCAAGGCGCAAGGCGATGCCATGTCCTTCGTCGGCGATGGTGGCGCAGAGACGATGCCGCTCGGCGAGCCCCGCGACCACGCGGAGCTCGCCGGGCTCGGCGACGCCGACGCTGCACACCTCGCCGACCCCACCGCGACGCAGCCGATCCACCGCGAGATCGACCAAGGTCTCGGCGACGAGCCAGGCATGCTGGCCTCCGCAATCGACGACGAGGCGAGGTTGCTCCGTCTGGATACACAGGGGCTCCGCAGGCGAGCCGCGCAGCAGCGCCAGCTGACCTGTGATCCCGCCGAAGCCCGGACCCGGCAGCACCGCGGAGTAGAGCGCGCAGTCCCGGACGGATGGCAGGAGGCCCGGCGGGACACCTGCGGCCTGGACCAGCCTCTCCAGGATGAGCAGGCACTCCCGCAGCGACAGCTGCAACATCGCGCAGGACGTCATGCCTGCGGCTCCGGTGGATAGAACCAATGCGGATCGGCGCTGCCCGAGGCGAGGTCTGCGGGCGTCGGCGCGCCATGGAAGATGACGCCGCGCAGATTGCGATTGAGGAAATCGCGGGTCTTGTCGATGCCGTGCAGGCCGACATTGACGAGCCGCGTGATCTGGGCGGGCACGAAGTCCTCGCTCATGATGTCCGCATGAGGTGAATGGTAGGGTAAGCCCGCGAGCGACTGCACGCGCGTCACGATCAGCCGGTGCCATGGATGGGCCATGAGGAAGCGCGCGACGCTCGTCTTAGCGTCGCAAGCCGCGAGATCGCGATCGAGCGCCACGATGAGGCGCGGCAGGTCGAGGCCGAGATTATGGGCTTCGTCGACCTCCTCGCGCGGACCGCGCCGCGGCTCCTCGGCCGTGCGCGACTTGTACCACACATAACGCCGCGACCGTTCCGAGGTGAGATCGAGGCCGAAGGCCCAGCCATACTCGGCATGCAGGATTTCGCGCAGGCGGCGAAGCGACATCTCCGGACGCACGCTCATCTCCTCGTCGATCACCAGCGTATCGACGAGGCGGTCGGCGATATCGGGCACGAGCTCGATCAGCAAGGACAGCAAGGTCTCATGGGCTTCAGGATGGACGCGCTGCGCGAGCGAGGCCGTGAAATCGGCGAGCGGCGCCGAGCTCTCGAGCCCGGCGCGCGAGCGCTCGATCAGCGATGCCAGCTCGCGGCGAATGACGACGAGGTCATCGGCGATGACCGCGCTCGGCACGAAGGCCTCGTATTCGGAGCGATCCTGCCGGCGCGCCAGGATCGCTTTGTCCAGAAGGGCTGAAAGCGTCAGCAGCGGCGCGGCGCCGTGCGAGATCGACAACTGCTTGGCGTGCTCGATGGCTTCCTCCCGGATGGTCAGCCAGCGGTCGATCAGCCGGGGGTGATTGTTCACGAAGAACATCAAGCCGAGCGCCGAGCCGTTGCCGACGCCGAGGAAGCGCGCGAGATCTTGCGGCACCTCGACCGCGCCGCCGCCGGCTCGAAGATGCGCCAGGTGCCGCACGAGATCTGAGGCGAAGACCCGCATCAGGTAAGCGGTCAGCATCTGCGCCCGCAGGGAGGGGCGCAGCGGATGGTGCTTTTCGAAAGCCAGGAAGGATTTCGTGCCGAAGGTGCCGTTGCCGTCGATGCCCGTGTTGCGCATCAGGTAGCAGGTGCGGCCGAGCTCCGCGATCGAGGGCTGGCGGCCGGATGCGAGGCTCTCGACGGCGAGATCGAAGAGCCGGCTCGATCTGTTCGAGCGCGCCCAGGTCAGGGTCTGCGGCGTGGCGCGGCCCTCGTAGAGCTTGGGCAACTCGAGGCTGAGCTCCTCGACGTCCGCCTGCTTGACCTTGCCTTCGATCAGCGCTCCCATCATGTCCCAGGCGCGGCCGATGATGCGCCCCGTGCGCTCTTTCGCCGAAGGCTCGAAGGAGAAGACCGGAAAGCTGAAATCCCATCCGTCGGCCTCGATCGCGTAGCGCGCCGTGCCGCGACCGCGCCCGTCGATCGAGAAGCTCTCGCAGGTGATCGTCCAACGCTGCCTCGAGGCCCGAGCGATGAGCGAGCGCGAGGCACTGACGCGCGAAGGTTGGATCGCCACGAGCCTCTCGGGGCGCATCAGCTCGTCCGCAGGCCGCAAGAGCGCCTGCTGAGAATGGCGCGACGCTGACAGAGCCGTCATCGTCAGGCTTTACCGAATTGGGCGCTGAATCGGCGTGCCGCGGCGACCGCGATCGGCCCGCAGCGTGCGTGGTCGAAGCGAGTGATGGGGCCTGAGATGGCGATGACCGCAAGGCACAGGCCGACCGCGTCGAAAACCGGCGCGGCGACCGCGGCCACCTGCTGAGGGTCCAGCGGCGCGAAGATCGCAAAGCCCCGCTCGCGCACTTCGCTCAGCAAGGCATCATCGGGCAGTGCGATGCCCTGCTCGCGCAGCCGCTCGCGCATCTCCTTGGACCCGAAAGCGGTGAGCACGAACCCCGAGGCGCTGCCGCCCAGCGCCATGCGCGCCCCGACCCGCAGATCCGCGCGCAGTATCTGGCGCGACTCCACCCGATTGATGATGACGGCGTGATATCCGTCCAGCACGGAGATCGTCGCGGTCTCGCCGGTCTCGGCGACGATCTCGCGCAGCAATTCGGTGGCGCGCTCGCCGAGATTGGCCTGTTCCAGGGCGCGCACGGCATAGAGCTGGAAACGCAGGGCCAGGCGAAAGGCGCCATCCGGCATTTGCTCGAGGAACCCCGCCTCAACGAGAGTTATGAGGCGCTGATAGACGCTCGCTCGCTGGTCGCCGGTTTGCCTGACCACATCCGCAAGCCGCATTGGCCTCGCGGATGCGGCGATCACGTCGCAAACGGCAAGCGTCTTGAGCGTGGAGGATAATGAGCGGACTACCATTCGTATTCTATTCGCATACAATGTATTCGAATGCAAAACAGCAAAATGGCTTTCTGTCAACGCCATCTCGCGACCCGGCGAGTGCCTCAGCGCAGCTCGTTCCATTGTCGTTTCGGGGCCACCGGGACTCGCCGAGGATGACACGGGTTCTGCAAAGGTCTCTGGCCGCGCCGGCGTGAGCCGACAGGCGCGAGCCCCTTGCGCCGATCGCGTCGGTCCCGCGGCCGGAAACGCCAAATTATTCGGCGGCAATTTAAGGCATAATTCATGAGCCCGTTGTAGTCCTTTCCGTCGTCACGGATTGGAGGCCAACGGACCGCGATGACGACGATTGCAGAGGTTGCGATAGTTGGCGCCGGCCCATACGGATTATCGATTGCCGCCCATTTGAGCGCGCGGGGCCTCAAGCCGCTCATCTTCGGCTCGCCGATGAAGAGCTGGCGCGATGCAATGCCGCGCGGCATGCGGCTCAAATCCGAAGGCTTTGCGTCCTCGCTGTCGGATCCGGATGGGCGCCTCACCCTCAAGGCGTTTTGCGAGAGCGAGAAGCTCCCCTACGCGGACATCAACCTACCCGTGCCGGTCGAAACCTTCGTGGCCTATGGGGATGCGTTCCAGAGACGTTTCGTTCCGCAACTCGATACGCGAATGGTCGGCCAGATCCGGAAAGCCCCGCATGGCTTTACGCTGCGGCTCGACGACGGCGCCGAGGTCGATGCGCGCAAGGTCATCGTCGCGACCGGCATCTTGTCGTTTCGGCAGGTTCCGGAAGTGCTGCAGGGCCTGTCCCGCGAGCGCCTGAGCCATACTTGCGAGCACGCCGATTATTCAAGCTTCGCCGGGCAACGGGTCGTGGTGATCGGGGCTGGCGCCTCCGCCACCGACGCCGCCGCCGCCTTGCTGCAGGCGGGTGCGAGCGTCACCCTGGTCTGCCGAAGCCCGTCGTTGACTTTCTACGCGGGAGGAAGTGCACGCGGATGGCTCGATTCCCTGATCGCGCCGATGACCCCGATCGGGCCAGGGTGGAAAAAGCTCCTCTGCGTAAAGGCCCCGCTGCTTTTCCGCATGCTGCCGGAGCGCTTGCGCACCATGATCGTCCAGCGCTTTCTGGGTCCGGCGCCATGCTGGTTCGTCCGCGAGGAAATCGAAGGAAGAGTGACCGTCATGGGCGGATCGAGGATCATCGACGCGCGTGAGACCGCGCACGGCGTGAAGCTCGAGATCGCCTCGGGCGGAGGCACAAGAACGCTCGAAGCCGATCACGTCATTGCGGGCACAGGCTTTCGCGTCAATGCCGCGCGGCTGCAATTTCTGGATACGGCGATCGCCTCCGCACTCGAGCTGACGCAAGACGCTCCGAGGCTCTCGTCGAATTTCGAGTCCACGGTTGCGGGGCTTCACTTTGTCGGAACGATGGCGGTCTATGAGTTCGGACCGATGCTGCGCTTCGTCTGCGGCGCAGATTTTACCGCCCGCCGCGTCGCAAACCACATCGCAGGCGCCGCGAGACCTGTTACGCGCAAGGCCGAGGATTACCGTAGTCTCGAAATGTCGCCGGCGCGCCAGCGGCTTCCCCTCGAATTGGAGTAACCCTAATCGAGACGCACCGCGCGACGAATGTCAGGAATGCCTTGCCGAGCCGAATTTCGCTCTCTTGCTGATGCGGATGAGCTCGATGACTCGGCAGCCCCGCCTCCTGTTTGTGAGCCTTGCCAACGACCCCGGATCGGATCGCATCGTCGCGGCGACGGCGCATCTGGGCGCGCATTGCGGCGTCATCGGGTCCGCGGACGCATTCGCCGCGCGTTCGCGCTTCGCCGATGACGTCTTTCGGCTGGCGCGGCTCACGAATTACCTGCCGGAAAGCCTTTTTCTGGGGCCCCGGCTTCGCGACATAACGCGCGCCTGGGGGCCAGACCTCATCATCCCGCTCGATGATCTGGCTGCGCGCGTCTTGCGCGAAGCCCGTCTTCGCCGCATGGCGGGGCCCGACGTTCAAAGACTCATCGATCGATCGCTCGGCGAGCCCGCCAATTTCGATACGGTTTGCAGCCGCCAGGGTCTCGCCGATCTGGCGAAACGGCTGGGCGTTCGCACGCCGAGCCAGGAGCCTGCTCTCGATCAAGGCTCGGCAATCAGCGCGGCGGCAGCAATCGGCTACCCCGTGGTCTTGAAACGAGAACAGACCTGCGGAGGCGTCGGGGTCGCCATCGCGCCGGACGAGGCAAGTTTGACGCGCGCCTTTCGACGCGCCTGGCTGAGGGGCGAGGCGAAGCGGCACCTGAGATGGATTCCAGGCTTCGGCAGGCTCGAAGAGACGCAGCTCACATTGCAGCGCTATATTCCGGGCTCACTGGCGTTCCGAGCCGTCGCCTGCGCCGACGGCGTCGTCCTCGACGGCGTCAGCTTCATGGCGGAACGCAGAAACCCCGGCGAAACCGGCGCCTGCACGGTTCTGCGAGCCATCGAGCGCGAGGAAATGACCGAAGCCTCGAAGATAATCGTCGCCGAGTTGGGCTGCTCGGGATTCGTCGCCTTCGATTTTATCGTGACTGCGGATGACAAAGCCTATCTGATCGAGATGAACGCCCGCCCAATCGCTTGCGGCCATCTCGGGCGCCTCTTCGGCCACGATATCTATGCGGCCATGATCCATCATCTTTGCGGAACGGCTTACGAGCCGCCGGAGGTGGTCGATCCGCCACGAATGATTGCACTGTTTCCTCGCGAGCTGGATCGCGATCCCGTCGGCGCGCTCCTGGACAGGCCGGACGAGGTGTTTCACGACATTCCGCGAGACGATCCCGCCCTCGTCGAGGCCTATGCGGCCTGGCTCTGCAAACGCCATCCAGATCAGCGCGCGCTGTTGCGGCGACGCTTCAAAGCCGAAAGCACGCAAGCGGCGTCCGCGGAGGTTTCGCGGCTGGAGGAAAGTCCCCTGGACGAGGAGACGGGGTGCGCGTCCAGCTTACCCGCCTCGGCGCAAGGTTGACGATCGCAGCCGCGACGCGACGTTACCGTGGCGGGCCGCCTCACTACGAACAGGTCATGCCTTCAGTTCCGCAATCGCGTCGGACCACGCGGCGATTGTG
>JBIOEK010000043.1:0-13154 GCA_044445925.1 Hyphomicrobiales bacterium | reverse complement strand
GGCGATGACGCTCGCCGACCAGCTCGTCGTGATGAATGGCGGGCGCACGGAGCAGGTCGGCACGGCGCTCGAGGTGTTCCACAAGCCGGCCTCGACCTTCGTGGCGGGCTTCATCGGCTCGCCGCCCATGAATTTCCTCCCCTGCACCGTCGAGGCGAAGGGCCACCTGCGGCTCTCCGACGGGACGGGGCTCGCCTATGATCCAAGCTCCGCGAAAGCGCAGCCGGGAGCGAAAGTGCTGGCGGGCCTGCGCCCCGAAAGCGTCGCGCTCGGCAACGCCGGCAGCCGGACGTCGTCGCCGAGCCTGAAGGTCGAGCTCGTCGAGGAGCTCGGCATGGGCCGGCTCGTGCATGGCCGGATCGGCGAGAGCGCCTTCACGGTGGCGCAAGGCCCGTCCGAGGCGCCGCCGCAAGGCGACAGATTCTCGATCGACATCGTCCCCGGCAGCGTGCATCTGTTCGATGCGCTAAGCGGGATGAGATTGTAACCGGTCCATGGGATGCCATGAACGCAGGCTTCGCCGGTCCGTCATCGCGAGTGAAGCGAAGCGATCCAGGAAAACGACCGGATTGCTCTTCGTCGGCTGTCGCGGAAGTTGAGCAGCGCCGATCCTGCCTCGCAATGACGCCAGGCACGTTGCGGTTGCGGTCCGCCCGACGAATAGCCTAGACGAATTCCGCAATTCACAATGGCCGGAAGGACAAGATAGAATGTTTCGTCTTGCGGCGCTCGTCCTGACCTTTGCATTCGCATCGTTGCCGCAGACGCCCGTCGTCCTGGCGCAGGAGCATTCCATCACGCTCGCCTCGACGACATCGACCGAGGAATCGGGCCTGTTCGGGCATCTGATCCCGATCTTCCACGCCGCGACCGGCATCGAGGTGCGCGTAGTCGCGGTCGGCACCGGGCAGGCGCTCGCCATCGGGGCGCGCGGGGATGCCGACGCGCTCCTCGTCCATGACCGGGCGGGCGAGGACAAATTCGTCGCGGACCGCAATGGCATCGACCGCCGCGACGTGATGTACAACGACTTCGTCATCGTCGGCCCGAAATCCGATCCGGCAGGCGTCAGGGGCATGAAGGACGCAAGGCAGGCCTTCGAGAAGATCGCCGCTTCCTCCTCGCCCTTCGCCTCGCGCGGCGACGACAGCGGCACGAACCGCATGGAGCTGCGCATCTGGAGTTCCCTCGCGCTCGCCCCGCGCGGCAGCGCCTGGTACCGGGAGCTCGGCTCCGGCATGGGGGCGACCCTCAACACGGCCGTGCAGATGACTGCCTATGTGCTGACCGACCGCGCGACTTTCGCGCATTTCCAGAACCGCGGCGACCTCGCGATCCTGGTCGAAGGGGACAAGCTCCTCCTCAACCCCTATGGCAGCATCCTGGTGAACCCGGCGAAATGGCCGCAGGTGAAGGCTCAAGATGCGCGGATCTGGCATGAATGGCTCACCTCGGCCGAGGGGCGTGCGGCGATCACCTCTTATCGGGTCAATGGCGAGCAGCTCTTTTTCGTCGGAACGCCCTTCGGAAATTGATCCCACGGGCATTGCGCCATGAATGAGCTCGGCCGCGGCTTCGCCTTGGCGCTCGGGCTGATCTCGCACGGCGACAGCGAGCTCACCGGCATCGTCCTCCTGTCCCTCGCGGTCAGCCTGACGGCGACCTTCGCGGCGCTGCTGGTCGGCGCGCCGATGGGCGCTGGCCTCGCAATCGCGAAGTTCCGCGCACGCGGCGGGCTGATCCTTGCCGCGAACGCCCTGCTCGGCCTGCCGCCGGTGGTGGTCGGGCTCGCGGTCTACCTCCTGTTGTCGCGATCGGGGCCGCTCGGGCGGTTCGGCATGTTGTTCACGCCCCCCGCGATGATCCTGGCGCAGATCACCCTCCTGACGCCGATCGTCATCGCCTTGACGCACCGCTTCGCCGACGTGCTCTGGGACCAGTATGGCGGGGCCCTGATGGTCGATGGCGCCTCGAAGCCGCGCTCGGTCCTGACCATCCTGGCGATCGGCAAAGCCTCGCTGCTCACGGTCTTCCTCGCTGCCTTCGGCCGCGCCATCTCGGAGGTCGGCGCCATCATCGTGGTCGGCGGCAATATCCGCGGCTACACCCGTACCATGACGACGGCGATCGCGCTGGAGACCAGCAAGGGCGACCTGGCGCTCGCGCTCGGTCTCGGCCTGGTGCTCATCGCCTTGTCGGTCACGGTCAATGCGATCGCCTTCCTGCTGGCGAGAAGCTGGAAGAAATAAGGCCGGCGACGCGGTTCCCTACATCGCCGTGCGGCTGCGCAGCGCCGCCGACAGCGTCCCCTCGTCGAGATAGTCGAGCTCGCCTCCGATCGGCACGCCATGGGCGAGCCGCGTCACCTTGACCCCAAGGGGGCTGAGCGCATCGGTGATGTAATGGGCGGTCGTCTGGCCATCGACCGTGGCGTTGAGGGCCAAGATGACCTCCTTGACCCCGCCTTCGGCCACCCGGGCGACGAGAGCCTCGATGCCCAGCTCCTTGGGGCCGACCCCGTCGAGAGGCGAGAGCGTGCCGCCGAGGACGTGATAGCGCGCCTGAAGCGCGCCGGCCCGCTCGAGCGCCCAGAGATCGCCGACATCGGCGACGACGAGGAGCAGGCTCGAATCGCGGCGCGGATCGCGGCAGATCCCGCAAGGGGTCTGCGTATCGATATTGTTGCAGATCTCGCAGACGACGATGCGATCGGCGGCGATCCTGATGGCCTCGGCGAGCGGCGTCAGCAAGGCCTCCCGCTTGCGGATCAGGTGCAGGGCGGCGCGGCGGGCCGAACGCGGCCCGAGGCCCGGCAGGCGCGCCAGCAGCTGGATCAGGCGCTCGATCTCGGAGCCGATGGGTGAGGACATCAGGGGGTGCTTGAGCGCTAGGCCCGTCCCGCCGTGCTCGACAGCATCGCCGGATCGATGCCTAGCTTGCCCATCACCGCGTCGTAGCGCGCAGCGGCCGGGGTATCGAAGATGAGCTCCGGCTCGGCGGGCGAGGAGAGCCAGCCATTGGCCTGGATCTCGGCGTCGAGCTGGCCCGGCGCCCAGCCGGCATAACCTAAGGCGAGGGCCGCGCGATGCGGTCCCTCGCCCTTGGCGATGGCGCGCAGGATGTCCACGGTCGCGGTGAGGCACATCCGTTCGTCGATCGGCAGCGTCGTGTCCTCGATGAAGAAATCGGCCGAATGCAGCACGAAGCCGCGCGCCTTCTCGACCGGGCCGCCCTGCAGCACCTCGATCTCCTCGGCGCCCGGAGGCAATCTGATGGCTTCCTCGTCATCGACGATCTGCAACTGGACCAGAAGCTTGCGGAACACGATATGGGAAGCCGGCTTGTTGATGACGATGCCCATCGCCCCCTCGGCGGAGTGAGCGCATAGATAGATGACGCTCCTGGCGAAGCGCTCATCGAGCATGCCCGGCATGGCGACGAGCACCTGGCCGTCGAGATAGCCGCTATGGCTGCGCTGCCTCGGAAACTTCGGGTTCATGCGGGGAATGCTAGGCAATACGGAGAATTTTTCAACCGGTCTGACGAAAAGATCGCGTCGATATGTGGATGGCACGCCAATTTGTCGAAAAGGAGGGCCTGATGCGCTCACATCATCGTTGCTGGCTTCAGCCGGCGTTCGCCCTTAGATGCGAAGCATGATCACGAGGCGCAAGGCGATCACGACGGCCATGGGCGCGGCTGGCGCCGGCCTTGCCGCGCTGGCAGGTATGCCGCCGCCCGCGACCGCCGAAGGCGAGCTCGCGGCGGCCTCCCCCTGGTCGGTCGGGCTCGGGGCGCGGATGCGGCTCGTGCGCGGCGCGCGGCTCGGAGACAGCCAAGCTAACGGCGCCGGGATCGAAATCGCGCTCGATCCGGGCTACAAGACCTATTGGCGGATGCCGGGTGAAGCCGGGGTGCCCCCAGCCTTCGAGTGGTCGAGGTCCAGGAACCTCGCTTCCGTCACGCCGGCCTGGCCGGCCCCGCGGCGTTTCGACGAGGGCGGTGCCTCGGTAATCGGCTATGCGGGCGACAATGTCGTGCTGCCCTTGCGCATCGCTGCGAGCGATGCCTCGGCGCCGGTTTGGCTCGAGGTCTCGCTCACCTATGCGGCGTGCAACATCATATGCGTGCCGGAACATGCCGACGCGGCGCTCGTCCTGCGGCAGGACGCGCCGGATGGCCTCTACGCGGCCTTGATCGAAGCCGCGGCACGCGAGATCCCAAGGCGCCTCGAGGCCGCGGCGCTCGGCCTCGACCGACCTCGATCGGTGCGCCTGTCGCTCGCGCCTGGCCGAAAAGGCCTGGCGCTGCGACCGCAGCTCGGCGATCATGAGCGCATTCTCGACATGTTCGTGGAAGGGCCCGAGAATTGGCTCTTCGGTGCGCCGAAAGCCGTCCCGGGCGGGGCGGCGGACGAGGTCGGATTGCCGCTCGTCGACCATCCAAAATGGGTCGATCGGACTGCCGAAATCCCGTTCACCTTGACGATCCTGACCGATTTGCGCGCCGTCGAGACGACGATTGCGGCGCGGCCGGTCGGCTAGACGACGCACCTACAACCGGAAATCCTCGCCGAGATAGAGCCGTCTCACATCGGGGTGCGACACGACGTCGTCCGCCGAGCCTTCCATGAGCACGCGCCCGGCATGGATGATATAGGCCCGGTCGATCAGGCCCAGCGTCTCGCGCACATTGTGATCGGTGATCAGGACGCCGATGCCGCGGCTCTTGAGATGGCGCACCAGCTCCTGGATATCGCCGACCGCGATCGGGTCGATGCCGGCGAAGGGCTCGTCGAGCAGCATGTAGTTCGGCCGGCCGGCGAGCGAACGGGCGATCTCGCAGCGGCGTCTTTCGCCCCCCGACAAGGCGATGGCAGGCGTCTTGCGCAGGCGGGCGATGTTGAATTCCTCGAGCAGCGCATCGAGCTCGCGCTGCCGGCGAGCCTTGTCGGGCTCGATCACCTCGAGAACGGCGCGCACATTGTCCTCGACATTGAGGCCCCGAAAGATGGAAGCCTCCTGCGGCAGATAGCCGACGCCGAGCCGCGCCCGGCGATACATCGGCAGCTGCGTCACGTCATGGCCGTCGAGATAGATATGCCCGGCATCGGGCGCGAGAAGGCCGGTGATCATGTAGAACACCGTGGTCTTGCCGGCCCCGTTCGGGCCGAGGAGCCCGACCGCCTCGCCGCGCATCAATTCGAGGCTGACATGCTCGACCACCTTGCGGGATCCAAAGCTCTTCTCGAGGCCCTCGATGGTCAAGAAACCTTCGCGGGCCACGAGGTTGAAATGGGGGGAAAGGTGGGAAGCGAGCATCGGCTCCTCCCCGATCGGGAATGCCGTCTCGGCAGCGTCATCCCGTCGCCGCCACAGGGAGGCAGCCCGCTCGCTAAGGCTCGTCACGATGCGGCGCGCCAGCCCCTCCCGACGCCGCGATTCGGGACCGGCGGTATCGTCTTGCGCGTGCGCCTCGTCCCATTCGTCGGCGATGAACTCATCCGGCCCGCCCGCATGGGAGGGCTCGTCCGGCGCGGCCGTCCGTCGAGGCAGCAAGGATGTGAGACGATCGAGCAAAATCGCTTTTCCGATACATGACCACGCCGCAAGCGCTGCCATTCTCCTCGAGCAACCTTTCGCTTTCGCAAAAGCCCGCTTCCAAGGACGAATGCCCCGGCGGCTCCTTCGGCAGGGTTATTGAGCACAAGCCATGGCAGCGGACTAATTAATTCGCCGTCATTGCTGCTTCGCGGCCTTGCCGGGAGCGGGCTTCGTCGGCGTCGCCTTGCCGGGCGCCGCTTTCTGCGGGGTCGCGGCTTTCGGATCGCCCGCCTGAGAGCCTTGCACGAACAGCGATTTCACCGGCGTTCCGGGGGCCGAGAACACATTCGCCACCCCGGTATTGAGGTAATAGATCAATTTATCGCCGGTCGTGACGTTCGGCCCCTGCGTCATGGATACGTGCCCGGTCAGGGTGACGATGTTCTGGACACGGTCGAAATCGGCGGCATCGCCGGTCGCGACCTGATCGTTCTGGACGACACTCACGGGCCCCTTGACCAGAATGCGCTTCACGGCGCTCCCGGACATCGGCTGCCCGCCGCCCGCCGCCTGCTTGTCGGCGCCGTCATGCTGGCGCTCGTAGTAGGCCGTGAGCTCGGTGCCGACGAGCTTGCTGGGGCCCTGGGTCGCCACCACGCCGCTCGGCCCGGAATAGACCGCCCGGCCTTCCTTGTCGTAAATATCGAGACGATCGGCGGTGATGTAGATCGGATCCTTCGACTTCGTCGGGAAGAGCGCCGAATCGGTCGGCTTTGCGGCTCCCTGCTTCGGATCGGTCGGCTCCGTCTTGTCCGATGAGGACGGCGTCTTGGCGGCAAGCTTCGGCGAAGCCGGGCTCTTGGCGAGCTCGGCGAAGGCTGGAGCCGCAAGGCCCGCCGTGACCAGCGCCGCCAGGAAGCCGCGCAAGGCGGCCTTCGCGAAGGGACATCTCTTCATGGCCGCAGTTGCTCCCTCGCCGCCGCCTGCTTGTTGCCCGCATCCTCGGAGGTGGGCTCGAGACGGGAGTGCACATTGCCGATGAAGGTAACCTTCTTGCCGTTGTCGATCATCTGGAGACCATCGGCGCTGATCTCGCCGCCATTCATCTTGACGTTCACCGGCTGGTCCGAGCTGATATCGCCGGTCTTGAACTTCATTTTCGCACTTTCGAGCGTGATATCATAGCCGCTCGAGGTCTTGACCTTGACATCGTTCTTCACGTCGAGCGTCTCGTTCTGGGTATCGTAGATACCCTGCTTGGCGGTGAGAGTGGCGGTCTCGCCGTGCTCCAGGACGAGATGGGCGTCCATCTCGACGAGATTGACGATCGACGGCTTGGTGACATCCTGGATCGCCGATTTGGCGACGACATCGTAAGGGCGACTATCCTTCTTGAAACCTGAGAGCTTGGGCTTTTGCATCGTGACCTGGGTAGCCGAGAGGCTGAAGCCCTGGACGCTGAAATTGGGGAAGACCTGCCTGAAGGGATCGAAGAGCCACACCGACATCAGCCCGAGGACAGCGACCACCACGCCGATCGGAATAGCCTTTCGCAAGAAGCGCACGCGCGCCGAGTGGCGCGACGCGCGCGCAAAGCTCCCCGGCCCCGAAGCTTGTTCGGGGATCCTGGCAGTCGCACCGAGGCGCCCGGCCGCGGGGCGCATCGCCAATATCATCATCGCCCCTCCTCGCTTGGGCCATGTTAGCGCGCTTTCCGAGCAAATGGCACCATTTGAACGAAAAGAACCAGCGCCAAGTAGACATTCGCAAAAAGAAAGGGCGAAGACATGGCGCCCTTAAGGCAGGCTGCGGCCTCAAGGTTAACGCATCCTCACCGTTCGAAGATCCGGGGCGGGAAATCGATCGCGGCCTGATGGGCCGCCCGCAGCGAGAAGCAGCGACGCCGCTCATGCCGCAATCGCGCCAGGACGCCGAGCTCGAGGATCAGGCGCAACCAGGTGAGCCGATCGTCAACTGAGCCATCTCTTGCGCCGCTTATAGCTCTTGACGTTGCGGAAGCTCTTGCGGCCCTCCCCGCCGATGCCGAGATAATACTCCTTGACGTCCTCGTTCTCGCGCAAGGCCTGCGCCTCGCCGTCCATGACAACGCGGCCGGTCTCGAGGATATAGCCATAGGTCGCGTATTTCAGCGCCATATTGGTGTTTTGCTCGGCGACCAGGAACGAGACGCCTTGGTCCGCGTTCAAGACGCGCACGATCTCGAAAATTTCCTCGACGATGCGCGGCGCAAGGCCCATCGACGGCTCGTCGAGCAAGATCATGCGTGGCTTCGCCATCAAGGCCCGCCCGATGGCGCACATCTGCTGCTCGCCGCCCGAAGTGTAGCCGGCAAGCGCCGAGCGGCGTTCCTTGAGGCGGGGAAAATAGGCGTAGATCGCCTCCATGGCGGCCCTGATGGCGGGGCGGCCGTCCCGGCGCGTGAAGGCCCCGGTCAGGAGGTTTTCCTCGATCGTCAGATGGCCGAAGCAGTGGCGACCCTCCATCACCTGGATGCAGCCGCGGCGCACCAGCTCGTTCGGGGTGAGCTTCTCGATGCGCGCGCCGTCGAACTCGATCGAGCCTTTGGTGACCTCGCCGCGCTCCGCATGCAGGAGATTGGAGATCGCCTTGAGGGTCGTCGTCTTGCCGGCCCCGTTGGCGCCCAGGATGGCGACGATGCCGCCATGCGGCACCGAGAGCGATACGCCCTTCAACACCAGCACGACGCGGTTATAGATCACCTCGATATTGTTCACCGACAGGATGGGCGTCGAGGCGCCCTTTGGAACTAGTCCCTCCACGGCAAGGCCCCGGGGCGACCGGTCTGAAAGCGCGGCGGCGCGGATCGCCACGCGCCAACCCGCGCCGGGCGCGCTTCCCTCTCCCCTCGCGGGAGAGGGTATGCGCAGCTAGGCCTGAGAATAGTCCCCACTACCAATTGCTTGCTTCGCCCTTCGCGTCGCCGATCCTGCAAGCTCACGAGGCCTTGTCGCAAGCCTCGCTGCGCTTCGGCCAGCCGGCGTTCTTCTCGGCATAGTCCTTGGCCGCGGCGTCGAGGAGCGGCATCACCTTGTCGCTCATGAAGGCGAGATCGCCCGAGACCTTCACCCATTTCTGTCCGTCCCATTCCTGCATGAAGGTGGGGCGATGCCCGTTATGGTCCACGCAGGTGATCTTGAGCGGGCCGGTGAAGCCCTCGAAGCCGAGCTGCTTCAGGCGCTCGGGCGTGAGGTCGATGGTCTCGAGCCCGCGCCGCACATCCTCGCCCGTCACCAGCTTCTTGCCGGTGAGCTTCTGGGCGTTGGTGATCGCTTCGGCGATCAGCATCGAATTATAGACGCCGCGGTCATAGAGGCTCTCGCCGACCTTTTCCTTCGAGGCGACCTGGCTCTTGCCCTTGTCGACGACGTTCTTGATGATGTCCTGGATCGCCGGGAAATTGGCGCCGGTCGCATGCCAGTTGAGGATCTTGAAGCCCTTGGCGGCGTCGCCCGCGCCTCGTGCGTCATCCTCGCCCGGCCACCAGATGGAGATGAACTTGTCCATCGGATAGGAGATGCGCGCCGCCTCCTTGATGGCCGTGCCGTTCATGGCGCCCCAGCCATACATGACCATGTAGTCGGGCTTGTCGCGACGCACGTTCAGCCATTGCGAGGACTGGTTCTGCAAATCGCCGAAGGCCACCGGATACATCTTCAAGGTGAAGCCGACATCCTTGGCGAAGCTCTCGAACATCGGGATCGGCTCCTTGCCGAAGCCGGCGTCGAGATAAATGTAGCCGATGGTCTTGCCCTTGAGCTTGTCGAGACCGCCTTCCTTGTCGGCGATATAGCGCAGGATCATCGACAGCCCGTCCCAATAGGTGTTGGGCGGGTTGAAGACCCAGGGGAAGGTGTCGCCGACCGCGGAGGCCGAGAGCCCATAGGCCATCGACAGGATCGGAATCTTGTCGACCGCGGCCTTCGGGATCAGGGGCAAGGTGATGCCCGTCGACCAGGGATTGACCATGACCGGGTGCTTGCCCTTCACGGCCTCGTAGCACTCGATGCCCTTCTTGGTGTCGTAGCCGGTCTCGCATTCCTCGATGGCGATCTTGACGCCGCCGATGCCGCCGTCGCGCTGGTTCAGCATCTCGAGATAGTCGTGCATGCCGTCAGCCACCGGGATGCCCGAACCCGAGAACGGGCCGGTGCGATAGGTGAAGAGCGGCACGTAGATCGAGTCCTCGGCGGAGGCCTGTTGGGCCGCGCCGAGCGTTCCAGCGCCAAGAATGACGGCCGCGGCAAGCCTTGCCGCCGTCCTCGCCTTGATCGGTTGCATCCGCCCCATGACGTGATCTCCCTTGAAGTCATTCATTCGGGGTGCGAGGCCTTGCGGCCCGCCCCGTTTCGAACCCTAAGGTCGCATTGCGCGGCGTTCGCGTAAAGTGGCGAGCTCTTCGACTAAAGTCGGCGGCGTCGAAGCGGGGCCGTTGCCATCGCGCCGCGGACTGTCTAACGAGGCGTCGGACGCCGGAGGGGCGCTGGACCCGAATGCCCCCGCGCCCCTGCCTGGGCCTGTAGCTCAATGGTTAGAGCCGGCCGCTCATAACGGTCTGGTTGCAGGTTCGAGTCCTGCCAGGCCCACCAGCACCGATCGTCCTGCGGTTCAGTCGTCTGTCTAAACGCCCAGCGTTCGGACAAAATGGGCACCGCGAATACTGACGGTAACCGACCCCCGAGTTGTTGGCTGGCCTGACCAGCCGAATGGAACTCGTGTAGACAACAGACGAGGCTCTCCAGACTCGACACGGCCCGCCGCCTCAGCGACCGTCAGCGGCCGAGCCTCGCCATTTTCCCGGCATCGCGGATCAAGCCCCACGACGCCAGCAGTTGCCGCAACTCCGTCTGCTGCCGTTGCGTGAGCGGCCAGGCCGAAGGCGGCCGCGTCGATCCGCAATCATTGCCCATGAGCTTGAGCGCCGCCTTCACGGCGGTGACATTGGTGCCGTTCTGCTCCTCGGCGCGAATGCGCTCGAACTCGGCCATCGCGCCGATCAACTCCTGGGCGCGAGGGTAGTCGCCAGCCTCGAGCGCGGCGTGGATCGCGACGGAATGCTCCGGCCAGACATTGATGAGGCCGGAGGTGAAGCCGCGCGCGCCGACCGCGCAGAAGGGCGGCGCCCACACCTCCGCGAGCCCCCCGACCCAGACGATGCCAGGATCGGCGCGGCGGATCGCCTCGGCAAGGCGCATGGGGGTCGGCGAGGCCCATTTCACGCCCGCGACCTGAGGCAGCCGGCACAGCTCATCGATCGTGTCGAGGCCGATGCCGTCGTTGCGCAAATAGAGCAGGATCGGCAGGCCGTCCCCCGCCTCCGCGATCCGGCCCACATAGGCGATCACGCCACGCGGCGCGACGAACGGGTCCGGAGGTTGGTGCACCATCAGGGCCGAGGCGCCGGCAGCCCGAGAGGCGCGAGCGAGCGCGCAGGCATCGTTGATGCTGCGCCCGACGCCCGCGACGAGCGGCACGCGTCCGCCGATCTCCTCGGCCACGGCGTGGACCATCGCCTCCGCCTCCAGTGTGGTCAGGCCGTAGAACTCGCTGGTGTTGCCGTTGGTCACGAGGATATGCACGCCGGCGCCGATGGCGCGATCGATGATCGGCTTCAGCCGAGCGGGCGCGATACGATCATTGTCGTCGAAAGGCGTCACCAGGATCCCGGAAATGCCCGTCAAGGCCTTGCGGAGCGACGGATCGATCTTCATGCAAAACTCCCGTTGGACAGCGAGCTACCTTGACTTCGCCTTGCGCCAAGCTTCGAGGTCGACCCCGCGCGCTGCCCCGATATGATGCGCTGCACTAGAATATCTGAGGCTCGGGGACCGGCGCGCCGAAATCGGTCTGCAGGAAATCGAAATCGCATCCCTCATCGGCCTGCCGGATGTGCTGCGAGAACATCCAGCCATAGCCGCGCTCATAGCGGAGCGGCGCGGGCTTCATGGCGGCGCGACGGCGCGAAAGCTCCTCGTCCTCGACCTCGAGCCTTATGCTGCGCGCCGGAATGTCGATGCTGATGATGTCCCCGGTCCGCACGAGCGCGAGCGGCCCGCCGACATAGGATTCGGGCGAGACATGCAGGATGCAGGCGCCATAGCTCGTGCCGCTCATGCGCGCATCTGAGATGCGGACCATGTCGCGCACGCCTTGCTTCACGAGCTTTTTCGGGATCGGCAGCATGCCCCATTCGGGCATGCCGGGTCCACCGAGCGGCCCGGCATTGCGCAAGACGAGCACGTGGCTCGGCGTGACATCGAGATCGTCGCGGTCGATCTGGGACTTGAGGGCGGGGTAGTCGTCGAAGACGAGCGCCGGGCCGGAATGCCGCAGGAGATGCGGCGCCGCGGCCGACGGCTTCATGACGCAGCCATTCGGCGCGAGATTGCCCTTCAGCACCGCGAGCGCGCCTTCCTGGTAGATCGCCTTGTCGAGGGGGCGGATCACGTCGTCATTATAGACCTGCGCGCCTTCGAGGCTCTCGCTCCAGCTCTTTCCCGAGGCATTGATCCGGCCGAGATCGAGAAGGGGCTTGAGGCGGCTCATCAGGCCCAACAGCCCGCCCGCATAGTAGAAATCCTCCATGAGATAGGTGTCGCCGCTCGGGCGGATATTGGCGATCACCGGTACCTTGCGGCTCGCGGCGTCGAAATCCTCGAGCCCGATCTTGTGCCCGGCGCGGCGCGCCATGGCGACGAGATGGATGACGGCGTTGGTCGAGCAGCCCATCGCCATCGCGACGACGATGGCGTTGCGGAACGCGGCTTCCGTCTGGATCTTCGCTGGCGCCAGGTCCTCGAAGACCATGTCGACGATGCGTCGGCCGGAAGCCGCGCACATGCGGATATGATTGGCATCGGCCGCCGGTATCGAGGAAGCGCCCGGCAAGGTCATCCCGAGCGCATCGGCGAGCGCCGTCATGGTCGCGGCCGTCCCCATGGTCATGCACACGCCATAGGAGCGGGCGATGCCGACCTCCATCTCCGACCAGTCCTTCTCGGTGATGTTGCCGGCGCGCCGCTCATCCCAATATTTGAAGGCGTCCGAGCCCGAGCCCAGGACCTTACCGTGCCAGTTGCCGCGCAACATCGGCCCGGCCGGCACGAAGATCGCCGGAACGCCGGCGCTGGTAGCCCCGAGCAAGAGGCCCGGCGTCGTCTTGTCGCAGCCGCCCATCAGCACGGCACCGTCGACCGGGTGCGAGCGGATCAACTCCTCGGTCTCCATCGCCAGGAAATTGCGGTAGAGCATGGTCGTCGGCTTCACCTTGCTTTCCGACAGCGAGATCGCCGGAAGCTCGACCGGAAAGCCGCCGGCCTGCAGCACCCCGCGCTTCACATCCTCGACGCGATGCTTGAAATGCGCATGGCATTGGTTGAGATCCGACCAAGTGTTGATGATCGCGATGACGGGCTTGCCGGCGTAATCCTGCGCCGAATAGCCCATCTGGTTCATGCGCGAGCGATGCCCGAAGGAGCGAAAATCGTCCGGGCCGAACCAGCGCGACGAGCGCAGCCCGTCAGGTGTCTTGCGTGTCATGGCGTCCCTGAAGAAAGATGCAGTACCCCGAGC